>NZ_JADEVX010000109.1:0-15191 GCF_015207925.1 Microcystis sp. LEGE 00066
GTATAAGAGACAGCACCCCACACCCCACACCCCATAGTTTTGTAACGGCAATTTTTGCTAAAAATCAATAAATGTAAACTTTAATCACAAGCTCGATCGAGTCCCGACAAAGGTGTTATATTAAAAACATAAAGGCACAAGGGAAGCGACTCAACTTCCTTTCAGGCAAAAAGACCTAGAGCCTGTGCCGCCTGCTCTAGCTCAACGCAACAGCTAAATCGGACGCAGATTCTCGAAGTTTGTAAAGTAAAGTATGGTTTCGCCTCTGTTGCTCGATATAGGACAGATGGAGTGAGCCGTAATCAGCACCTGAGTCGGTAAACTGAGAAATCTTGATAGTTGACAGATAGACTGTTGTGGTTTCTGTAAACCTCTATTATGTTGAGTCCGTTAATTTTTTAGGAGTCCATATCGTTTGTACAAGATAAAGCCCGCCTCCCTAGGCGGGCTTATTGTGTTTTTAGAAAACCGCCACGAGATATTCCTGTAACTGCAATTGATAACCTGCCTGTCGCTGACAGGGATAATCAAGGGAAAACTCAGGTAAAGCTAATAGAGAACTTTTTTGACAACTAACTAAAGCCACATCGAAACGACAGGTTAAATCGGACCATTGGGGATAAAAGGAGAGAAATATCTGGGCAGCCTCGTAAATTCTCCCCTTTTTACGGTCATCGATTGCTAATTTGCCCCCTAAATCCCAATTGCCGGCGCTGCGGGTTTTCACCTCGACAAAAGCGAGAATCGCCTGAGATTTAGATAAGACGATTAAATCGATTTCACCGCCGCCACTACGCCAACGACGCTGGAGGATATGCCATTGCTGTAATTGCAACCAATCCGCCACCAAATTTTCGCCCAATTCCCCCACGGTTGTCATATTCAGTAAACAGTTATCAGTAAACAGTTATCAGTGAACAGTTATCAGTGAACAGGGAACAACGCCGATTTATTGTCCTGTCTTCTGACTCTGAACTCCTGACTACTGGCTACTGTATCCTGTCTCCTAACCAAGCAGGACAATCTTCGATTATATCATTTTTCAAAAGTAATGACAGACTTAGTTGATCATTTCAAAGCGCAATCCCTCTCGGAGAAAGGAATTGCACTTTCAGATGTTAGTCACGACTATTGAAAATTGGTATTATTTTTACAAGAGGTTTATTACAAAAGTCCTTCTAGACGACGACGGATGCTGTCTAACTCCGCATCGGGAATCTCGGAAAACTCCTCCTCGGCGGGGGGGACTTCCTCTTTTTGCCAATCCAACTCCTCGGCATTGCTTTCGGGGGGAATTACCAACATACCCGCTTCAATCATTTCCGCTTGATAGCCAGCGCTGCGACAAAATTCTGCCACTTCCTCCGAATCAATTTTCTCTACCGTGGGAGTCGGAAAATCCTGGGCCTCTAACAACAGCGCATAACGGGTGGCATCATCTTCCGATTCAAACATCAACACCTTATTGATAGCTCCCATTTGAATGGTGTGGATACCTTCGTTTTCTGTGCCTGCGTTAAAAAGTAGTACAAATACACGCATAATTACTATTAGCGATCGATAAGCAGTGGTCGTCTATGCTCATTTTACCCCCCTTCTCGATCGCTAATCCCCAGCAATTTTAGTTTCTTGTCAACCACTTTTGACCGTTAAGCCGTTGCAGGGTGTAAAACAACAGTAAATCAAGACTAACTTTCCTTTCATCGATCATAAATGATTCAAGTGTACTAGGTTTAGCACCGCCCTCAGCTTGAGAAAAAGCTTTTTTGCCATTGATGTCTTCTTCTAAAAAATAAATGCTAAATTGACGCATTCCCCCGAGCCAATTGCCAGTTAACTGCCAACAGGGAGAGTTAGAAAAGCCCTGCACGGGAATTTTATCCTGTTTAAAGGACAGCTTTATATCAGTTATACCCAGCTTTTGCAAGGCGGCAGCCAATGCGGGCTGAAAATGCTGCTCGATAAATTCAGCAAAGGGTTTTTCCTCGACGGTAGGCTCCTTGGGTTTTTTAGCAGCCGCAGGTTGAGCCGGTTTTTCTGCTTCTGCTGCCGGAGTTGCGGGGGTGGTGGTTTCTTCTGCCATAGGAATTAATCTGGAATGGGTAGGTAGCTACAATTATATTTTCTCCCGGGTTATCAGTTATCAGTTTTTTTAGCTAAGTAGTGTAGTTGGGTGCTAAAAACTATCATATCCCCCGCCTAAGCTGTATTGAATTTAAACTGCGTATTGGCAATTTTAGTACAAATGCTCAAACTAATTCTCCCGTTAACGCTTATATTCAGCAATATTACTGATTTTTTGGTATTCTTCCTCCGAGTATAAATCCGCCGGAGAAGCAAGGCGATCAAGAAAGAGGATCCCCTCCAGATGATCGTATTCGTGTTGAAAGATGCGTGCGACAAAATCCCTGAAAATTTGACGGATTTCCCGACCATTGCGACCATAATAGGACACCTCAATCCACTGATGACGGGGGACAAAACCGCGCCAATTGGGGACACTGAGACAACCTTCCCAACCCTTGACCATTTCCTCGCTCACCTGCAAAATACGCGGATTAATCATGGCAGTGGGTGACATGATCGGAGCGTCGGGATAACGAGGATTGGGACCAGAAGCAACGATAAACAGACGCAGAGACCGAGCAACTTGGGGCGCGGCGATTCCCACCCCGTGGGCAGCTTGCACCGTGGTAATCAGGGAATCGATCAAATTTTGACAGTCAGAATCGAGAAGATTATCGATCTCCGGTGCTTTTTGCTGTAGAATTGGGTTTCCTAATTGGGTGATTGTTAAAACTTGTGTCATCTGTATAAGGATTAATTGTTTCGCTCTGAAAATCATTTTATCGTCAACGGCAAAATCTCGCTAAACTGATAAGGTTTCCCCGCAGCGGCACTAGAGCAACTTTGTTAATCAAAATTAACCGTGGATAGCAGCACCCAACAACTTTGGCATAATCTCCTAGAGCGTCTAAAATTACTATTAACCCGTCCCGCTTTTGAGACTTGGTTTCAAACGGCAACGGTTAAAGAATGGCAAAACGATCGCTTAGTAATTCAAGCTGCCAATCCTTTTATTCTTAACCATCTTCAGAAAAACTATCTGTCAACAATTGCCGAAGTAGTGGAGGATATCGTCGGTTATCCCGTCGAGATTCAACTAACGGCACAACAGGGCGATTCGATCACTATCTTCCAGCCTAACAGTAGCTTAGAATCAGAATTATCCCCCAGTAATAAACTTAACCCTAAATATAATTTTTCCCGTTTTGTTGTCGGTCCAACTAATCGCATGGCCCACGCGGCTGCTTTAGCAGTGGCGGAATTACCCGGACGCGAATTTAACCCGCTTTTTCTCTGTGGTGGTGTGGGATTAGGTAAAACCCATTTAATGCAAGCGATCGGTCATTATCGTCTAGAATTATATCCTCAATCTAGGGTTTTTTATGTATCGACGGAACAATTTACTAATGATTTAATCACCGCTATCCGTCAAGATAGTATGGAAAGTTTTCGTAATCATTATCGTCATGCTGACATATTATTAGTGGATGATCTGCAATTTATTGAAGGAAAAGAATACACTCAAGAAGAATTTTTTCATACCTTTAATACCCTGCACGAAGCGGGAAAACAGGTGGTTTTAGCTTCTGATCGCCTCCCCAAACAGATTCCCAGTTTACAGGATCGTTTAATTTCTCGCTTTTCTATGGGATTAGTCGCCGATATCCAAGCACCAGATATCGAGACTCGTATGGCAATTTTACAAAAAAAGGCCGAGTATGAAAATCTGCGTCTCCCACGAGAAGTTATCGAATATATTGCCCTTAATTATACTTCTAATATTCGCGAATTAGAGGGGGCATTAATCCGGGCTACTACTTATATTTCTATCTCTGGATTGCCGATGACGGTAGAAAATATCGCGCCAGTTTTAAATCCACCAATGGCCAAAATTGCCACTTCTCCTGAGATTATTATGGCGGTAGTAGCGGAAAAATTTCAACTCTCGATCGCTGATCTAAAGGGAAATTCCCGCCGGCGAGAAATTAGTTTTGCCCGACAGATTGGGATGTATTTGATGCGTCAACACACGGATTTAAGCTTACCGCGCATTGGCGAAGAATTTGGCGGCAAAGATCACACCACCGTTATTTATAGCTGTGATAAAATCAACCTTTCCCAACATCAAGACCGACAATTACAAGAAATCTTAGCCCAACTAATCGAGCGAATTAACTCCCTCAGTCGTAATCAATAGTCGGGAATTGGGAATTGGGGAGTGGGGAGTATTTTCAGTGAACAGTAAACAGTAATCGGTGATCGGTACTGATAACTGTTTACTGATTACTGATAACTGATAACTGAGATTAACTACAGGGGAATAAACTGGCAATTGTAGCGAGGAGACGAGAGGTCATGGGTAAACTATCGATCACCATAGCTGTACATAATAACATCATGTAAAGAATGGAATATTTAAACAGCGATCGAGCGATGTCCCGATCAAAAGGATTCTGTTTTAATCGCCAAGCTTTTTTCAGGAAAACAAACCCTAAAATTAAAGCCGCTACACCATAAACCACACCACAGGCAGCCAAGGGATAAATCAGGAGGAAAGTGAAAGGAACGACGATTAAAGTATAGAGCCAAATCTGCTCGCTAGTGGCTTCTTCTCCTTTAACTACGGGCATCATCGGGATATCTACTTCTGCATAATCATCCTTGATCATTAAAGCTAAAGCCCAAAAATGGGGAGGAGTCCAAAGGAAAATAATGGCGAATAAAATCCAGGGAATCCAACCGAGATCGCCCGTTACTGCCGCCCAACCGACGAGGGGAGGAATCGAGCCAGCTGCGCCACCGATAACAATATTTTGGACACTATGACGCTTGAGCAGATGGGTATAAATCAGCATATAAAATGCGATACCGGTCATTGCTAAAAATCCGCTCAAAGTATTGACAAAAAAGACAAAAATTGCTAGGGAAAGGGAGGCTAAAACGAGGGCAAAAATGAGGGCGTGGAGGGGTTGCACGCGGCCAGAGGGAATGGGACGGGCGCGGGTGCGAAGCATGGTGTGATCGATATCGCGATCATAGATGCAGTTTAAGGTTTGAGCTGCTGCGGCGGCGAGAGTGCCACCGAGGAGGGTAAGAAAGAGTAAGAGGGGGGAAACCTGACCTTTAGAGGCGATTTCCATAGAGGCAACCGTGGTAATCAGCAGTAGAGGAATAATTCGCGGTTTAGTGAGTTGATAATAACTTTTAGCGACTTGTAAAAAATTATCATGGTGGCGAAGGGCTTGAGTTCCAGTCATCGTGATTAAATCCTTAGAGATGGCTTATAGGTGCGAAAGAACGATCGCGAAGGGCAAAAGTGGTAAAAGCGACGAGGGTTCCCACCAATAGCGCACCGATGCTGTGGTGGGTAATGGTTAAGGGTTCCACCTGGAGATGTAGTTTCAGGGTGGCAACGCCTAAAAACACCTGTAGGGCGACTAATCCCCCGGCGCTAAAAGCTAGTTTTTTGAGGAGAGGATGGATAGCGGCAGTTCGCCAAGCGAAGAAAACTAGGGTTAACACCGAGATAGTGGCGGGAAAAACCCCGATAATGTGGCTATTCATCACCGTGCAGAGTTGGGAAACTGTTAAACACTGATGGGCTGCCCAACGGGAACCGACGAGACCGCCGAGGAGACATTGCAGATAAACTAGAGCGGTGGCGATCATTCCCATCCCAGTTAGTTTTCCGACCGTACCTGTGCCACGGTAGGGAGTCAGACCGATAGCAATGACGATTAGGGTGGAGAAAAAGAGCAAAGCTGTGGCTAAATGAGCCGTTACGATGTCAAATCGCAGTAATTGGGTGACGGTTAATCCTCCCAGCACTCCTTGCAGGAGAATTAGAGCCAAGGCAGCGATCGCAGAGGGCAACAGCCAAGTAGGAAGATGGCGACGATACCACCAAGACAGACCGACGAGAGCGATCGTACTAAACCCGATCAAAGAGGCATCCAGACGGTGAAACCACTCCAGAAATACCTGTAGATTCATCTGCTGACTGGGAATCCATTGACCGTAACAGAGGGGCCAATCGGGACAAGCTAAACCGGCGTTCATAACTCTGGTGGCAGCGCCCACCACCATGAGGGCGAAAGTAGCGATCGCAATTTTCCAGACTAAGCGGCGCATCCACACCTGAATATTGCCGGTTTCTCTTAGGGGTGTCGGGTTAAAAACAGATTCGGTCATCGGTTTGCCTGTTCTCAAGAAGTCTGTCATCAAAGATCATGGCCTTGTTTGCCAGTTAGTTATCACTGTGAATGAGTTTTTTTACGACAGGTAAAACCTTTTAGATATTCTTTAGATTTCTGGCCATTTCCGTTACATTTGTTTACATAAACTCAGAATAAGATATAAAAATTAGTTATTTAAAATACTTTCCCTGAAAACGATCCCAAAGAAAAGATAAAATTCTCAGAAGATGCTGGTTAAATTTCCCATCTATAGGGGAATCATGTTTTAGCCTTGAATAAGTAGCCACTATTAAAAATATTGAAAAGACCGTGAAAATTCCCAGCAGTATCCTGACGCTCGTACTCGGGATCGCCTTAACCTTAATTAGTCTCTGGTATGGCCAAAATCATGGCTTAATGCCTGTGGCCGCTTCCGAAGATGCTCAGGAGATAGATAATATCTTTAATCTGATGATGACCATCGCCACGGGACTATTTTTAATAGTTGAAGGCGTGATTATCTATATAGTGATTCGCTTTCGCCGTAAACCGGGGGATCAAACCGACGGGCCTGCAGTGGAGGGCAATGTCCCCCTAGAAATCTTCTGGACAGCCATCCCGACGGTAATCGTTTTTATCCTTGCCGTCTATAGCTTCGAGATTTATAACAATATCGGCGGTCTCGATCCCTTGATTTCCAAGGGTGACAAAGGAGAAATCGCCCACCACGGTCATCACCACGGCACGATGATGGCCCTGGGCGGCGATCGCAGAGTAGCCCTAGGTATCGGCAATTCCTACGATGGTGAAGGAGTTCCCCCCCTAGTGGTCAATGTTAAAGGTATTCAATACGCTTGGATCTTCACCTATCCCGAAACCGGCATTGTTTCCGGAGAACTGCACGCTCCCGTCAATCGTCCCGTGCAACTGAATATGGAAGCAGGGGATGTGATCCATGCTTTCTGGGTTCCCCAATTGCGTCTAAAACAGGACGTTATCCCCGGACAGGAAACGGTGTTATCGTTCACATCCAACCAAATTGGTCAATATCCGATCATTTGTGCAGAACTTTGCGGGGCCTATCACGGCGGTATGAAATCTAGCTTTGTGGTTCACTCCCAAGGGGATTACGACCAATGGGTGCAGGATAACACGATCGCCGAAGTTGACAGCGATCGAACCGTAGCTATGACCGCTAAAGATCGCTCTGATAGTCAATATTTAACCCCCTACACCGAAGAAATGGGCATAAACGGTGAAATCCTCGCCCAAGTTGCCCATCAGCAGCAAATGTAATTTTTCTTGTCATCTAAAATCTTGGCCTTATGACAGCATCAACGGAAATAACCACCCCAGCAACCGTTCCCGAGGTGATCCATCACCGCAAGTGGACCGATTACTTTACTTTCTGCACCGATCATAAAGTCATCGGGATTCAATATCTGGTGACTGCTTTTCTTTTCTTCTTCATTGGCGGTGCTTTTGCGGAAGTGCTGCGGACGGAATTAGCCACCCCCGACCCCGACTTTGTCTCCCCAGAACTATATAACCAATTCATGACCATGCACGGAACGATCATGATCTTTCTTTGGATCGTTCCGGTTGGGGCGGGTTTTGCCAATTATCTCATTCCCCTGATGATTGGGGCGGAAGATATGGCTTTTCCTCGTCTTAACGCTGTGGCTTTCTGGCTGAATCCCCCCGGCGGGTTGCTATTATTATCCAGTTTCTTTGTCGGCGCACCCCAGTCCGGTTGGACTTCCTACCCACCTCTAAGCTTAATTAGCGGCAAATGGGGGGAAGAATTGTGGATTTTGAGCCTTTTATTGATCGGGACTTCTTCGATTTTAGGCTCGATTAATTTCATCACCACGATCCTGAAAATGCGGATTCCTGAGATGGATTTGTACAGTATGCCGCTATTTTGTTGGGCAATGCTGGCCACCTCGACTCTGGTACTGCTTTCCACCCCCGTTCTCGCTTCTGCTCTCGTTCTCTTGTCCTTTGATTTAATCGCTGGCACGAGCTTTTTTAACCCCGCCGGCGGCGGCGATCCGGTGGTTTATCAGCATATGTTCTGGTTTTACTCCCATCCTGCCGTTTATATCATGATTTTGCCCTTTTTCGGCACGATCTCGGAGATATTACCGGTTCACGCCCGTAAACCGATTTTTGGTTATCGAGCGATCGCCTATTCCAGTCTCACCATCTGTTTCTTGGGTTTAATCGTCTGGGCCCACCATATGTTCACCAGCGGCACCCCCGGTTGGTTACGGATGTTTTTCATGGCGGCAACTATGTTAATCGCCGTTCCCACGGGTATTAAAATCTTTAGTTGGTGTGCCACCCTTTGGGGGGGTAAACTTAGTCTCAATACGTCTTTATTATTTGGGATCGGTTTCCTGTCTTCCTTCCTCATCGGTGGTTTGACTGGGATTATGTTGGCTTCTGTTCCCTTCGATATCCACGTCCACGATACTTATTTTGTCGTCGGTCACTTCCATTATGTACTATTTGGTGGTACGGCAATGGCCTTATTTTCTGCCGTTTACCATTGGTTCCCGAAAATGACCGGACGGATGTATAACGAGACTCTCGGTCGTATCCACTTTGTTCTCAGTTTTATCGGTTTGAATTTAACTTTCATGCCGATGCACGAATTGGGATTATTGGGTATGAACCGTCGTATTGCCCTGTATGATGTGCAGTTTCAGGATTTAAATGTTCTTAGTACCGCAGGGGCTTATATTCTCGGTATATCGAGTATTCCCTTCGCTATTAATATGGTCTGGAGTGCCTTTAAAGGTCAACCCGCCGGTCGTAATCCTTGGCGCGCTTTAACCCTAGAATGGCAAACCTCCTCCCCCCCAATTATCGAGAATTTCGAGGAAATGCCGATTCTTTGGTCTGGCCCCTACGATTACGGTATTGATATGGAGGAATCGGAAGCAGAGGAATCAGTACAAGATCTCCTCGCTGAAGTGGGTGCAGAATCCCAATAATCAGTTATCAGTTATCAGTTATCAGTTATCAGTTATCAGTTCACTGTTTACTGATCACTGAAAAAAAGCTTCCCACTTCCCACTTCCCACTTCCCACTGATCACTGATCACTGATCACTGAAAAAAGCTTCCCGTCTCCCGTGTAAACTAAGGACATTCAATCATGCAAGGTTCAACGCTCGAAGATTCTCAACTCTCTGTCAATTATCATCAGGAAACGGTGGAACACGGACATCATGGCCACCCGGATCATCGCTTATTCGGTGTGGTTTTGTTTCTAGTGGCGGAAAGTTCCATCTTTTTAGGCTTATTTGCCGCTTTCTTGTTCTACCGTACCATGTTACCCGTTTGGCCCCCCGCCGGCACGCCAGAATTAGAATTAACCCTACCGACAATTAACACGATTATTCTGGTGTCCAGTAGTTTTGTTATGCACATAGGACAAAAGGCGATTAAACAAAATAATAACGCCGGTTTACAATTGTGGTTCGGTATTACTGCCCTAATGGGAATTATCTTCCTTTGTGGTCAAGGATACGAATATTATCACGCTGAATTCGGTCTGACAACTAATGTTTTCACCAGCGCTTTTTATGCCTTAACTGGATTCCACGGTCTCCACGTTACTTTCGGTTTAGTGCTGATTCTATCTGTCCTCTGGCGTTCTCGTCAAAAAGACCACTATTCTAGTCAATCTCATTTTGGTGTCGAAGCGGCAGAATTATACTGGCATTTCGTCGATGTGGTCTGGATTATCCTGTTTTTACTGGTGTATATCTTGAGATAATTTTTGTTATTTAGTAGGAGAAAAGGGCACTCAATTGAGCGCCCTTTTTTGTATATTTCAATTTATAAGTAGTCGTACAAAATAAATTTCCTAGTGGTGAGAGGGAACTCCAGAACTGCGGAACGGGCAACAGAAAAGAAATACAGCGATTGTTGCTTTACGGAGAAATGGGTAATTAATTTTGTTTAGGTACTTAGCAATTCCTATACTGGTGAGTATAGAACAGAGCCAATTGATAACTAATATAGGTGGGTTACGGCGAATACTAGATAATTTTCCCTAGCATAAATTGTCGTCGCCTAACCCACCCTACACCTAAAATTAACGACGACCGAATAAACTCCAACCCTTGCCACCACTAACGGCCGGTTCAGCTTTTTCAGCGACGGGGGCAACTTGTGCGGGGGTTTCCTCACCGGAAAGATTAGAAAGATCGTAGTTTTCTACTAGGAAAAGAGACGCTTTTTCAATAGTAGAATAATCCCAGAAAAGGGTAGAAGGTAACTCTTGACCGACCCAATCTTCTAGATCACCCACCATCGTTACTGCATCGATCGAATCTAAACCATAACGGGTTAAAGGTTCAGTCACATTAATCGTTTTGGCATCCAAAGATAACTGATCGGCTAACTGTTTAACTAACCAATTTTGTACCAGATTATTAAGATTGGAGCTGGAGTTCATGGGTTTTTTCCTCGGTAGTTTGTGAATGGGCTAATTGAAAAGGGGCGATCGAAAAATGTTGATTTTCTTGATATAATTTCAGCAATTCTTGGGCAACATTTTCTACATACACCTCAGATAGAGTGTAAGGCAGCGGCCGCAGAGTTCGCAGTAATCGGTGTAAACTCAACACCAACCATTCCCCCCGGGCAAAAAATTCCCCCAAGATAGAACGATTATAAAGCCAAGTGTGTAAACAAGCAGAAGCGGCGTGTAAAGTGCAGTATTTCTTGGCAATCTCGAACAATTCGGGTGATTGGTCGTGACCATACTCGAATTTCGATTGACTAATCTGTTCATCGTGAGCATTTAGTTCCTCTAAAACTAAATTACCCAACATCAATAGATTTTCTAATATCTCCGGGTCCACTTCGTCAGAATTTTTCAATCCTTCGAGCATATCAAGGGCAATTTCTAAACCTTGCAGGGAATCATCCATTCCCCGGCCAAATAATTCTAAATTATTGGGTTCAAAGGGAGGAACCAACTTTTCTAGGCTAAAAATCGTCTCTAAACGGGTTTTTAACGCCGACATGGTGCGCGAGTTGCGTTTAGCCCGATATTTGGTTAAAGGACGCAATTGTAGGATTAAAGCATGAAGATTGACGATCGAACTGCCGTCAAACATACTGATAATCGAATTATCCCGCAGTAGCTTCTGGAAGATGCCGAATTCGTGTTCTTCTCGCATATAAAAACGCGATCCCAAGACCACATAAACACTATTCACCATCTCCTCCAGACGGACAGTAACAAAATATTTTACCACCGAAGCCCAGACGCTAAACTGTTCGGCGATAATATGAAAACCTCTCGCAGCCGGAATCGTCTCGCAATCGCAAATGAGGATGTCAAGGAAAGCATCCACGAGAGTGCGCCGGGGTTGGGGTAAATCCATCACATTTTTGTTATAAATTACTCGATTAACTGCAAAACCGAGGGTAGTTCTTAAAGCGGTATCGGCTGCCCCGTGGGAAAAAGCAGCGCACAACATTCGGGTGATTTGGAAACCTTTCAGGGCTAATTCTAAACCGTCTCCCTCCTCGCGTAAACGCATGGAATCAGGGACGAAACAATCCTTAAAACCAATGCCACTCATATCCGAGGCCCGCACGCCATGGGTGTATATTTTCGGCAAATTATAGTATTTTTCGGGGTCTAATTGCCGTTTATCTACCATAAATAGGGTTAAACACTTCGGACCGCCGTTAGCATCGGTTTTCGCCAAAATAAAGGAAATTCCAGAGATAGTCGCCCGGTTAATCGGCCATTTCTCCCCATTGAGAATATAACCTCCTTCCACCTTCGTCGCGGTCAGATCACCATTGATCAGATCGCTGCCGTGTTCCTTTTCCGAGTAACCCAGACACATCGCCCCATAGTCATCCATGATAAAACGGGCGAGCTTCTGTTTCTGTTCTGGGGTTCCCGCCATCCAGTTTAAAAACGACCAGAATAGGGTAGTAAAAGCGATACCGATAGTTTGATCCCGTCGGGAAAGTACCCGCACAAAAGCGACAAATTCCTCAAAAGAGGTAAATTCACCGCCGCAATCCGTGGGAATGTAGTAGTGTTGGAGTTTCCAGTCGTATAACCAGCGAATTTCCTCGTGGGGAAATTCTTCGCTCTCATCAATTTCGATCACCCGCTTGTAGGATAGAGGGTTATCGGGATTGAGAGGATCGCCTAAGTCTTTTTCCAGTGCCTCAGCAGTCCAGTATTGCTTAAGCTTTTTCATAGTGCCTCTAGGACAGATACGATGTGCTTTTCGTCAATGCCTTCGGTTAGAAGACCCGACCATGCACAAAAATTAATGACCATTCTAGACTTTTGGCCGTACAATGGCAACAATTACGCAATGTGCAACTAAAAACGACAGAATCAGGGGTCCAGAGGATACTTTATCTCTGCCGATTTCTGAAAGCCTTGGCAATCAAGACTAAAAATACAGTGGCACAGGGTGTAAATTATGTAATTTTAAGAAGGACTAAATTATGCCCCTAGTTACCGGAAATGGCTTGAATAACATCATTACTCCATCTTCGGCATCAGCCGGAGTCACTGGATGGTATTTTGGACTCTGGGGGGATGATACCATTTATGGCTATAATGGCAACGATAGCATCAATGGTGGCGATGGCAACGACAAATTATTTGGCGGCACTGGTGATGACTTTATAGACGGTGGATTTGGTTTTGATACCATTGATGGGGGTCTGGGAAATGACACGACATCCTATGCTTTCTATTGGGGACCGATCAATGCTAATTTAGCAACAGGTGTAGTGAGTTTCCCTGGTAATTCTGTCTTTACAGATAGATTGATCAGTATTGAAAATCTAATTGGCACTGCTGGCAATGACACCATCATCGGGAACACTGCGAATAATTCCCTCTTCGGTGAAGCTGGCAACGACACCATCAATGGTGGCGATGGCAACGACAAATTATTTGGCGGCACTGGTGATGACTTTATAGACGGCGGATTTGGTTTTGATACCATTGATGGGGGTCTGGGAAATGACACAACATCCTATGCTTTCTATTGGGGACCGATCAATGCTAATTTATCAACGGGTGTAGTGAGTTTCCCCGGTGATTCTGTCTTTACAGATACATTGGTCAGCATCGAAAATCTAATTGGCACTGCTGGCAATGACACAATCATCGGGAATACTGCGAATAATTCCCTCAATGGTGGTGCTGGCAACGATAGCATCAATGGTGGCGATGGCAACGACAAATTATTTGGCGGCACTGGTGATGACTTTATAGACGGTGGATTTGGTTTTGATACCATTGATGGGGGTCTGGGAAATGACACGACATCCTATGCTTTCTATCGGGGACCGATCAATGCTAATTTAGCAACGGGTGTAGTGAGTTTCCCTGGTAATTCTGTCTTTACAGATAGATTGATCAGTATTGAAAATCTAATTGGCACTGCTGGCAATGACACAATCATCGGGAACACTGCGGATAATTCCCTCTTCGGTGAAGCTGGCAACGACACCATCAATGGTGGCGATGGTAACGACAAATTATTTGGCGGTGCCGGTAATGACTGGATAGATGGTGGATTTGGTTTTGATACCATTGATGGGGGTCTGGGAAATGACACGACATCCTATGCTTTCTATTGGGGACCGATCAATGCTAATTTATCAACGGGTGTAGTTAGTTTCCCCGGTAATTCTGTCTTTACAGATACATTGGTCAGCATCGAAAATCTAATTGGCACTGCTGGCAATGACACCATCACTGGGAACACTGCGGATAATTCCCTCTTCGGTGAAGCTGGTAACGACACCATCAATGGTGGCCTGGGTCTGGATACTCTTACTGGTGGTGCTGGAAACGATTTCTTCAGGCTCGACAACGTAGCGAACCGTGATCTGATCACCGACTTCTCTGTACCCGCTGACACGATCATTCTGGCGAACAGTCTTGACAGCACTTTGACCGGTGCCATTAATCCGGGGATCAAGGGTCTGCTCTTTAATAGTGGTAACGTGGACGGAAGTGTCCTTGACGCTGCCCAGTTCTTCCAGGGAGCTGGGTTGACTGGGGGAGCATTGGGAGACTCCTCCGGCATCTACGTCAACACTAGCAACGGCGACATCTGGTATAACGATTCCGACGTCGTCGATAGTTACCTAATTGCCAATGTTGGGGCTGTTGCCGCAGCTGGCATGACTAATGCTGACTTCGTTTACGGGGTGTAAGTCTTAGCTAGGCATCACAGGAAAACTATGCCATGTCCCCCGCTAACGGCGGGGTTTTTTGTCGGCCTCCCATCATTCAGTCACTAAAAATCCCAACTTTAACAGCGATATTAATCCTTTCAAAAACAGCATTATTTTTGAGTATGTATTAACCAGGTAACCAATCTTCATCAAGAATTTTCTCAATTGTCCAAGGACAGTCAACTGGTAAAGTTAATCCACTTTTGCGACTCGCTTTTCCCGGTGCTTTTTGATAACAATAACCAAACCGTTCTAAGGCATGATTGTAGATTACCTGAGAGCGAAACAGCAAGCTCAATTCTAATCTGAAATTATCTATCTCGTCTGTCCAGTGGGGTAGGTAGTAAGGATGATTCCAGTAGGCGTAAAGTAGCAGGTGACTGAGGAGTTGAATAAGAAAAGAAAGCTTTCTGCTTTGTATTTGCGTTCATCCACCATTTCCTCTAATTCCTCGGCTAAAGTTTGCCAATCTAAAGTATTGCGATCAGGCGATCGCAGTTTTGCTGCTTGGTCTTGCAGCCAAGCTACATAGGGTTTGCGGCAAAAAGTCATTGAAAAGTACAAGTCTCTTAATCAATGATTTCACTTAGCTACAAGCATAAGCTTTAGTTGTTGATTAATTTTTAAGTTATAACTTATCCTAATCATTGACCGAGAAAAAGTGCTGTTTTTCCATTTCAGACATAAAAAA
>NZ_JADEVX010000010.1:0-50441 GCF_015207925.1 Microcystis sp. LEGE 00066
GGATAGAGAAAATCGAGATTAACGTCGCGTCGGGCGCCGGGGGGAAGTTCTATCTGTACTAAAGCTTCTCCCTGTTGTCCTTCCCGTTGAACGAGATGGAAAAAACGTTCCTCGGTGCGTCCCATTGCGTTACGATAGGTAACGCGCACGGCCCCCCGGAAAAATACCTGTCCCTGGACGGGTTCAACAAATAGCAAGCGATCGAGATAATTGTCTTCTTTAATTGGGGTTTGAATAGTCAAAGCCACCACCTGCGTCTTGTTAGTGTTGTTATATAGAGGTAAAGTCAGATAGTAGTGAACACCGTAGTTACCGTGAGCTTTGAAAGCCGTATCGGGATAACGCACTAACATGGGGGCGCTTTGGATTTGCCTGGTTCCGAAAGTAGCTGCTGTCACCGTACTTAAAGGATAGGCAAAAGCTTGACCGGGTTGAGGAATGGTGAGATTAATTCCCCCTTTGGGATCAACAATGCGGGTTGCCCATTCCGAACCCACAGAAATTCCAGCCACGCGACCATAAAAATTTCTTCTTCCGGGAGACCATTGATCGGGGGGAGTGGGGGGAAAATCGCGAGGAGCGGCTAAATCACCTCTAACTAATAGGGTACGCCATTCCTCTAGGGTAGGGGGACGAAAGCTTTCTATTTCCCGATCTTCGATTTTGACTTTTTGGGGAACTTCGTAGAGGGCTAAATTAGCCATATAGATAGGGCCATCGCTGTAGAGACGCAGCAGAGTCGAGCGAGCGCTGCTTCTGGGGATAACTAGATCCAAGAGCATCCGACTTTCGCCGGGGGGAATGACGATCTGGGTGGGAAATTGGGTATCATGGCGACGACGCATGATATCGCTGGCTAAACGGGAACCGGGACCGGAAAAAACCCGGCCGTTGGGATCTTCCACCAGAGAGGGTAAATCGACAAAAGGGGCATCGGCGGAGGTGACGTAACTGACTCCTTGCAGGATGCGGATAACGAGGTTTTTGGAGGTGGGATTAGTAACGATCAGTCCCTGGTGTAGGTTGCGATTGGGATCGGTTTGACGAGCGATGTGGTGGGTGAAAACGTCAAAACGTCCTTGTAGGGGATGATTGAGATGGGCTATGGGAAAACGTTTTCCTTTACCGGGGAAAGTGGAGAGGAGAATTCCCTCTTTTTCTACTACTTCGGGACTATTGCTATTAAAAACTAGAACGTCATTTAGTTGACCGGGCAACTGACGCACTTCCTGATATTGGGTGATTAATTTCCTCTCTATCTGGGGCAGAACCGAGGCGGACTGAGCTAAAAGAATAGTGGGTAAGAAAGAAAGCATAGAGATTCCATATTTATAGGATCTAATTTAGGGTGAGTCGATGGAGAGATGAAGTTATACGACAATATAAGCGAGTGTGTCCGGGCGATCGATAAAGAATCTTAATATATTTTTAAGGTCTGATCAAGTCCTGTCAGGGGTGATGTGAACTAGGGACGGTTTTCTGGGTGAGCAAGGGAGAATACCCCTTGCTATTGCCGATTTTAAGGGTTAAGTTGACAATGACCCGTAACTGCTCACCCTAGCTTTAAATTTCGCCGCGAATTTCTTCGACGATGCCATCTCTAAGGACGAGTTCCACATTCATTTTGGCCACTAAGTTATCGCCTTTTTCGACGCGGAAAAAGCTTTCTAGTTGTGCTTGGGCGACTTCTTGATTGAGTTCCAAGAGTTGTATCTGTTGCAGTTGTTGCAGATACTGGTTTTTTTGTTCGAGAAACTCACTTTTCTGTTGATTGACTTGGATTTGAATATTGTCAATCTGTTGGGCAGCCGCGGGGGGTAAGGGGATCAGACTCTGACGCTGAATTTCTGCGATCGCTCTTTGTCCTTGGCTTTCTAATTGTTGAATTTGTGCATCAATTTGCACCATTTGTGCTTGTAATTGCTGTTGTGCTTCTTCTTTCCAGCGGGGGGTCACGATGACTTTAATTGTCACCGGGCGCTTCAGTAATAAACTGGTTTGTGCGTCATCCATGATTTGCTTATCCTAAAAAGGTTTTTTTGTCAAGGGTTTAGGGAATATTTACCAGAAATATTTACTTGGCAAACATCTCGTTAATCATATCGCGATAGCGTTGCGTTACTACCAGTCGTTTAATCTTTAAAGTTTGGGTCATCATGCCGTTTTCTAGGGAAAAAGGCTCTAAAATTAACTCAAAGGTTTTAATCTGGTCATCGGTACGATAACCGGGCCGATTTCTCACCTCGCGCTTTAATTCTTGTTGGTAGAGAGCTAAGACTTTTTTGCTGTAGAGATCGCTAGAAAGAATCGTTGAGCGATCGCTGTGAGCATCGGGTAAATTTAAGGATAGTTTCTGTTCATGGGCCCAATTGGCCAGTATATCAAGATTAGGCACGATCAAAGCCCCCAAAGCTTTTTGATCCTGTCCCACTAGCATGATTTGGGAGATAAAGGGACTGCGTAAACAAGCATCTTCAATCGGTTGCGGTTCGATATTTTCACCATTGCTCAAAACAATTGTATCTTTGGCTCGTCCGGTTAAGACTAAATCCCCAGCAGCGGTTAACCAACCAATATCACCGCTATCAAACCAACCATCGGGAGAAATCGCTTTTTCGGTTGCTTCGGGTTTTTTATAGTATCCCTGCATCACCTGCGGACCACGAATCAAGACTAAACCGTGTTTTTCTGTGGGTAGGACTTCTTTGCTGTGTAAATCGACAATACAGATTTCTGTCTGAAAGACGGGACGACCGGCAGACCCGCGCAGGTTATGATCGATACGACGGACGGTAGCGACAGGAGAAGTTTCTGTCAGTCCATAACCAACTAAAATCGGGATTCCCGCAATCTCATAGAAAGTATCTAGATGTCTGGCTAAGGAACCACCGCCACTAACCAAGATTTTAACTTTATTTCCCACTGCTTGGCGAATTTTGCCATAAACTAGCTTGTCACCGATGGCATGGAGGGGATAGAGTAAGAGGGATTGAATTCTTGCTTTTAGTCTTTCTCCGGGGGAAGCGTGAAGGTGATCTAGGCTGAGATTATCAGCGATACGTTTAGCAATAACGTACTTTTCCGACTTTTCTAGCAAAAATCGCACTAATTTCTGTTTTGTGGCCGATTGTTCGCTAAATTGTTTTTGGATCCCCTCGTAAAGAGATTCCCAAAGACGGGGAACTCCCACCATTAATTGCGGACTAAATTGCTTTAAATCCTGCTTAAAAGTGCGAATACTGGTATAAATCTGGGTGCAACCTTGAGCTAGACTGAAATACTCACAACTGCGCTCGTAGGAATGCCATGAAGGTAGTATGCTTAGAACTCGATCGCCGGGATCCGGTTGAAAGATAGCATTTAAGTTGCGTACCTGATGGAGTAGATTCCCGTGACTTAACATCACCCCTTTTGGTTGTCCCGTCGTTCCCGATGTGTAGATGAGGGTAGCCAGATCATTTTCGCCCTTGGTGATGGGTTTAAGGGTGTTCTCAGCCCCGATCGCCATTAGTTGCTTGAAATTTAAGGTCTGCACGGAAATCGCCCCAGTAGCGGGGTCTTCGTCGGTGAGCAGCACGATTAATTTTAGGGGCAATTCAGGGATTTTCGCCAGCAATTTGCCTAAAGTTTTGTTATTTTCGACAATCAGCGTCTGACTGTCACTATCAGCGAGAATATAGGCTAATTCCTCGGCATCTGCTTGAGCAGATCGTACCGCATTGGCGGCCCCGGCTGCCATGGAACCTTGGTCGGCAATAAACCACCGGGGACTATTATCGGCAAATAAAGCGACATTTTCGGTTTCTGTGACTCCTAATGCTTGTAAAGCGGCGGCAAATTGCTGAATTTGTTGATAAAGTTCCCGATAGGTGATAATTACTTCCGGTTTACTGTGGGGATCGTGCAGGGCGATAATATTGGGGAAACGCTGGGCAACTATTGACCAAACTTCGGGTAAAGATTGAATATTTGAATAGTCAATTAGGGTTGTCATAGCAGTAGTTATAGGGGGTTACAAGAGTAATAACATATAGATTAACCATTCGAGGCTCTTTTTGCTGGTTCTCCTAGACAGTATTTCAACAGGTATCTAGTGCTGCAAAGTTAATTTCCTAGTTGAGACTCGGAGAGAGGAGACTTTTCGGTTATCGGTGAACAGTGAACAGTAATCAGGGAATGTTACTGTTACTTAATACCGCTTACTGATTACGGAAAAGGCTAACGGCTTAGATGTATAATTAATTTTGCTTAGGTAAGTGGTTCTAATTAAATAGAAGATATATTTTGCCCCTGATCCCCCCCCTACCCTCCTTAATAAGGGGGGAACTGACAATTTTTAACACCTACCTGCTTAGGTACTTAATAAAGTTGTAATTAGCAGAAAAAACGATGATTGCTCTATCTAACTATAATAATCTCACTCCAGAAGAATATCTTCAGTTTGAAGAGAAAAGTACCATTAAACACGAGTATATCGATGGACAAGTTTACGCCATGGCAGGGACGACGGATACTCATAATATTGTTGCGGGGAATATATACACAATTGTTCGTAATCATTTGCGTGGTTCCGATTGTCGGGTTTATTTTGCCGATGTGAAAGTCAGATTAGAGAAGCGCAATCACTTTTATTATCCTGATATTATTGTCACCTGTGATGACAGAGATAGGGAAACTGCTACCTACAAAAGTTTTCCTAAATTGATTGTTGAAGTTCTCTCCGATTCCACAGAAGCTTTTGACAGGGGGGATAAATTTAATGATTATCAAACTCTAGAAAGTTTAGAGGAATATGTCTTAGTGAATAGTAAACACCAACGAGTGGAAACTTTTCGACGGGGTGAACAGGATTTATGGATTCTGCAAACCTATCAGCAAGAAAGTTTTAGTTTGCAGAGTATTAATCTGACGGCATCTTTTCGGGATTTATACGAGGATATCACCCTAGAAACCTGACAGGGGGACAAGAAGGCTGAAATCCATATATCGTAAACTTTTCATGATTTTAGCTCGAAAAAGTTCGCCGCACCATCTCTCACTTATTAATAATGATTCCTAGTAAGCTCGCTCCTATCCCTAATTCTTTCCTTAGCTTTTTGCCTAGAATCGCTCGATCTATTTCTAGCGAGAGAAGCCAGAAGCCTTTGTTGGCAAATTTTCTAGCTCGCTTGTCCCCCTGTCAGAAAATCAACACCACTGACGGATCATCAGCAATCATCAAGTTAATCGCTTGCATCAACTCTGCTGATTTTGGATGTTTACAGCGATCTAAATCGTCAATAAATACATATACTCGATCATTCCCAATATAGGCATCGACAATTTTAGCAAAATCTTCATGAAATTCTTCCTATCATCTAAACCCGATAGGTTTTGTCAGGTAGGGGATAGAAGATTTAACTATGTCTATAGAATTATTGGAGTTTCAGCAATTCGGCTCTTCGTTACTTGGTATGGTTCGATAGGGGGGCATAAATCGACTAAATCCTTATCTGGCAAAGGATTTAATTGATTAGTTCGCTCTAGATCGAAAATAATTGACAAAAATCGCTAAATGCCTTTCTATATAGGGGTTCCATCCCTTATAACCCCCGTTCATTGCATAACACAAACCGAAGAGCCAGCAATTCTCATTTTAAGGTTTCATGACATTAAAACCCTTGCACCTAGAGGGGTTAATAATTCTTAACGAATCTCTAGATCGCTGAAACAACGCAAAATCGTTTCAAAATGAGAATTGCTGTTGGAGTTTAGTTTTACTAGGAATCAGAATTAATGACCAGTAGGTGACAGCCTCTGGATCGATTTCGGTAATCGGAATAATTTGCTGATTGGGTAAGGTTGCTCGTTCGATGTAGAGGGCGCGTTCTAATAATCCTAATTCCTCGAGAATATCACGAACTTTAGCGAAATGTCTGCCTAATTTAATAATCGCTGCTGCATCGATAAATGCTAGGCGATCCCGCAATATTTCCGCCTCTAAAGTAGCGGGCATGATACTAAATACGTCATTTCGATAAGTGATAGGTACACCCAGCATTGCTGCACTTGCCATCACTGAAGAAATACCCGGCACGACTTCAATAGAAAAGCGATCGCACAAGCGATTAAAGATATACATAAATGTGCCATACAACATCGGATCGCCCACACATAGCACCGCCACATCTCGGCCTAAGTTTAACTGTTCGGCGATATTTTCGGCGGCAATATCATAATGAGGTTGAGAACTGCGCTCGACACTAAAAGGTAAAGGCATGGGAATTTCTATCTGCTCGGGACGGATAAAATCCGAAACAATTGCCCGTGCCAAAACTTTGCCACTTTCTAAGGTAGGATAGGCAATTACCGGAACAGTTGTGAGAATCCGGTGTGCTTTTAGCGTCAACAATTCGGGATCACCGGGACCGATTCCTAATCCATAAAGTTTGCCTAATTTATTCATAATTCGTTCTCTTTTGCTAAAGCATTGACTGCTGCTGCTGCGATTGCGCTGCCGCCTCTACGTCCGTGCAGGGTAATAAATGGCACGCCACGACTATTAGTTGCTAATTCTATTTTCGACTCTGCCGCTCCTACAAATCCCACGGGAAAGCCTAAAATCAAAGCCGGTTTAGCTACATTTTGATCGAGCAATTCTAGTAGGTGAAAAAGTGCGGTTGGTGCATTACCAATGGCTACCACCGCTCCAGCTAAATGAGGTTGCCAAAGTTCTAAAGCGGCAGCGGAGCGGGTATTATTAATTTGCCGTGCTAACTCGGTCACTTCTGGATAATTGAGGGTACAAATAATCGGATTATTTTTAGGTAAACGGGCTTTGGTAATGCCATTAGCGACCATTTGAGAATCACAGAGAATTGCTGCACCCCCAGCGAGGGCATTTCGTCCGATTTTAACCGCGTCCGGTGATGCTTCTAAATCTTCTGTTATGTCTGTCATCCCGCAGGAATGAATTAGACGAACCGCCACAGAAGCTAAATCATCGGGGAGATTTTTCCAGTTAGTTTCAGCCCGAATAATAGCAAAAGATTTGCGGTAAATTTCCTCACCATTCTTAATGTATTCCATTCTATTCATCTAAATTTTTTGATTTTTGGGAGCTTAAAATTTGGACTATGAGCCGGGGAATCTTGGTAAATTCTCCTTCAAATATGGGTGCTTCTAAGAATTTTTGACTATCACCCACATAGACTTGATAAGCTTCCATTGTTTGGCCATTTTCCTCGATGGTAGTTCCTAAAAGGGTAATTTCCGCAGGACCCGGTTGAGCGCAGGATTTAGCACAACCTGTCAAGTGAATATTAACAGGAGAATTGCAGGTTAAGTGTTCCTGCAAATAATCTGCTAGGATAGAAGCATGAATTTGAGTTGCAGTGGCCGCTGCTGCACAACCCGGTTTACCGCTACAGGCAACTATCCCCGCATCCCATCCAGGAGAAGCGGATAATCCTAGGGATGACAGTTTTGGCAACAATTCTGACACTTTTTCATCGGGAATATCGGGTAATATAACAGTCTGCCAAGGGGTTAATCGTAACTGACCACTGCCAAAAGTTTCTGATAGTGCCGCTAATCCCCATAGTTGATTAGCCGTCAATTGTCCTAATCTTAATGATAGACCAATATAAGACAATCCGGGTTGCTTTTGAGGATGAATTCCTAGATGAAAATAGGGTTGAGTAGAATGGGCAGCCTGCTGGTATTCTTGCCCTTGTATTATGCCAGTAGAAGTCCGATGTAATTGGGAGTTAACTTGTTCGAGATATTTTGTTAATCCCCAATCTTTGAGTAGGTGTTTCATCCGAGGTTTTTTTCCCTTGATATTAGGGGTTTGTTGAACATAATCGAGATAAACCTTTACTAGAGCTTTGACCACAGCTAAACAGTTTTCTGGCTCAATTAATAAGTCCGTGTCATAGAATTGTTTATCTCCTCCAAGTGCTAATCGAAAGCAAACAATAGAAGTTAAATTTGTCGGATTATTGAGAGCAATTGCTGATAGCTGAATCTCGTTATAGCGGTGTTGCCAGGCCATAGTTGAACTGGTGCCAATTCCCACTGCACCACCGCCATCGATCCCGATACTAAATTTAGGACTTAGTTGGGCAATTGATGGATAATTTTGGATAAAATTATCTAATTCTTGGACTAATGGACGAGTATCGATCAATTCTTGGCAGTCAATTCCAGCCGTGGGACTAGACATGATATTACGCAGATGATCGATACTGGGATTATGGGCAGCTAACCCTAATTTTTGCAGGGTTTGAAATTCTTCTAAACTGGGGGATTTTTGCAGTCCGCGAATTTGCAGATTTGCCCGATTGGTAACTTGTATCGTACTCTGCCATTGTTCGAGCCAAGTGGCGATCGCTTTTCCCTGTGGAGAATTGAGCCATCCACCGGGGGTGCGGAGACGAATTAAAAACCCATCCTGGGCAGCAGTTCCATAAAATAAACCGGGACAAGCATTTGCTTCAACTAACCAATTCACCGTTATTTGTTCTCCATGCGACGCAGAGAAGTAGTTAGAAAATTAGTTGTCTATACTACCGATCAAAAGCTTGTAATTGGTATTCTGACTCGCAAGGAAAAAGGGAAGATGTACTCTTTTTACTTTTTACTTTTTACTTGATTACAGCTGCGGCACAGTACCAGAATTGCACTGGACTTTCCCAAAGACAAGTTTAAGAATTATACCACGTTTTCGGTTGAAACTCAGTATCGTTAAGAATAGCTACATTTTCCCCCCTTTGTGCCAAGACAAATAAACCTTGACGATAGGCATATTTATCCGCTCCTTCTTCGATTTCAATGCCTGCTACTGCCCCATATAATTGTTTGTGGTTATATTCGGGAAAAAATTGCCTAAATTCTGTTAGATTCTTGATTAATTCTTTGACATCATCTACACTCAAACTACTTTTGACTTCCACTACTAGCACATGATTTTCATTAGTTACTAACACATCAATTTCTAGGGTTTTACCATCGAGACGTTTTCTGACTCTTTGACTAACTTGATGTACGGGAATCTGACGATTTAAAAATAAAGTCTCACAAGCGGGGGCTACCATATTTTCGACAAAACGTCCCCATTTACCGCCAAGATTACCAATTTCTTGACTGAGTCTGGTAATTTGGCGATCGGCTTCTTGAAAGCGTCGCTCGGTTTCTTTTTGAGCTTCTACTAATTCGGCTAATAATTTCCAAACATCATCGGCGGTGGTGGTCATAATTTTTCCTCTAAATTAACTTGACAATAACCTGATCATATCTTGTTTTTAAAGCCCCTACCACGTTTTTGGTTGAAAATCAGTATCGTTAAGAATCGCTACATTTTCCCCCCTTTGTGCTAAGACAAATAAACCTTGACGATAGGCATATTTATCTGCTCCTTCTTCGATTTCAATGCCTGCTACTGCCCCATATAATTGTTTGTGGTTATATTCGGGAAAAAATTGCCTAAATTCTGTTAGATTCTTGATTAATTCTTTGACATCATCTACACTTAAACTACTTTTGACTTCCACTACCAGCACATGATTTTCATTAGTTACTAACACATCAATTTCTAGGGTTTTACCGTCGAGACGTTTTCTGACTCTTTGACTAACTTGATGTACGGGAATATCACGATTTAAAAATAAAGTCTCACAAGCGGGGGCTACCATATTTTCGACAAAACGACCCCATTTACCGCCAAGATTACCAATTTCTTGACTGACTCTGGTAATTTGGCGATCGGTTTTTAAAGATTGTTCTTTGAGAATCCGCTCGGTTTCTTGAAAGCGTCGCTCGGTTTCTTGAAAGCGTCGCTCAGTTTCTTGAAAGCATCTTTCTGTCTCTTTTTGAGCTTCTACTAATTCGGCTAATAATCTCCAAACATCATCGGCGGTGGTGGTCATAATTTTTCCTCTAAATTAACTTGACAATAACCTGATTATATCTTGTTTTTAAAGCCCCTACCACGTTTTCGGTTGAAACTCAGTATCGTTAAGAATTGCTACATTTTCACCCCTTTGTGCCAAGACAAATAAACCTTGACGATAGGCATATTTATCTGCTCCCTCTTCGATTTCAATGCCTGCTACTGCCCCATATAATTGTTTGTGGTTATATTCGGGAAAAAATTGCCTAAATTCTGTTAGATTCTTGATTAATTCTTTGACATCATCTACACTTAAACTACTTTTGACTTCCACTACCAGCACATGATTTTCATTAGTTACTAACACATCAATTTCTAGGGTTTTACCGTCGAGACGTTTTCTGACTCTTTGACTAACTTGATGTACGGGAATCTGACGATTTAAAAATAAAGTCTCACAAGCTGGGGCTACCATATTTTCGACAAAACGACCCCATTTACCCCCAAGATTACCAATTTCTTGACTGAGTCTGGTAATTTGGCGATCAGTTTTTAAAGATTGTTCTTTGAGAATCCGCTCGGTTTCTTTTTGAGCTTCTGCTAATTCGGCTAATAATCTCCAAACGTCATCGGCGGTGGTGGTCATAATTTTTCATCTTAATTAACTTGGCACTAACCCGATTATATCTTGTTTGAAGGATAGAGCCTGATGGCAGATAATGAAATAGTAGCGATTTTTTTTAATATGGCGGATCGCAATTGTCAGTCGAAATGGCTATCGATCATAGGAATTGGTGAAGATGGCTTAGAAGGGTTAAGTTCAGTGGGGCGAAGTCTGCTTTCTTTAGCATCAGTTATTGTCGGTGGTGAACGTCATCTGGCAATGTTACCCCCAGAGGATCAACGGCAAAAACTGCTCTGGACTTCTCCCATTCAAGACTCCATTAACGAGATTATCCGCCGTCGTGGTCAATCTGTCTGTGTTTTGGCCAGTGGTGATCCCATGTGCTACGGGATTGGTGTCACCCTCACCCGTCAGATTCCCCCGGAGGAAATGACGATTATTCCCTCTCCTTCTAGCTTTAGTCTTGCCTGTAGTCGTTTGGGTTGGTCCCTGAGTGAAGTGGAAACTTTGAGTTTGTGCGGTCGGCCTCCGGCTTGGTTGAATGGGGTGCTTTATCCCGGCGCTAAACTGCTGGTACTGAGCGCTGATGCTCAGACTCCCGCAATCGCTGCTCGGCTGCTCAGGGAGGGAGGTTTTGGCGAAAGTTCCATCACCGTTTTAGAACATCTAGGGGGAACCCGAGAACGCCACATTCAAGGCATCGCCAACGATTGGGAGTTTACATATCTGGCAGATTTAAATGTCATCGCCATTAGCTGCATTTCCTCCCATCCCCCCACCCGGGCGCCGCGCCTTCCAGGACTGCCGGATTCTGCCTACCATCATGACGGACAGTTGACAAAAAGAGAAGTTCGTGCTATCACGCTGAGTAGATTGGTTCCCCTGCCTGGGCAATTGCTCTGGGATGTGGGGGCGGGTTGTGGTTCCATTGCCATTGAGTGGCTGCGGAGCGATCGCCGTTGCCAGGCTATTGCGATCGAACATCATCCCACCAGATTACAATACATTGCCGATAATGCCGCCGCCCTGGGAACGCCCCACCTGCAAATCGTCGCCGGAATCGCACCGAGCGCCCTGGAAGATTTACCGCAACCGGACGCTATTTTTATTGGTGGCGGTATCACCACACCCCACCTATTGGAAACCTGTTGGTTAGCCCTGCGCCCCGGGGGTCGTCTTGTTGCCAATACTGTTACAATTGAAAGCGAATTAGTTCTCTTGCAATGGCATAGTAAATTAGGAGGGGAACTGCTGCGAATTGGCATTGAAAAAGCCGAACCGGTCGGCAAGTTTTTAGGTTGGAAAGCAATGGCCCCCGTGACCCAGTGGACTGTTCTGAAACCGAGATTGTAAATCCTTGATTTTCTCCTTGATCCCTCTTGCAAAAGTTGTAGATAGAACTTTTTGGGTATTCTTTTTCTTTCTAATTAGTTAGGTGTTAAAAATTGTCAGATCCACCTTAATAAGGAGGGATCAAAGCCCCCCTTATCAAGGGGGGTTGGGGGGATCGAACCCAAAATCCATTTTTAATTTAATTAAAACCAGCTACTTACCATTTTAAAAAAATCAATTAATAAATTCAATTTCAGTTAGGGGAACCGGAAATGTTGCTTTTTTATCCCGATGGACAAGCTTTCACTAGCTATAATCAGGAAAAACAACGAGCGGAACGATTAGCGAATAAACTGCGGGAATTAGGCATTAATCCTGACGATATCTAAGTTTACCCCTTGATCTCACTTTTATTACCGAGTATTTCAATTAAAGTTAACTCTATTTCTGGAAAGGATTCAATAAAAATACTTTCACCTCGATAATATTTCTGAATAGCTTGATAACTACCATGCAGAGGATAGCGATAAACTTCTAAACATTCTTCCTTGAGATTAACGATCCAAACTTCTTTAATATTTGCTTCCGCATAAAGAGAAATTTTAGTATAGCGATCATAATCGAGGGTAGAATCGGAAACTTCAATAATTAAATAGATATCTTGAGGACAAGGATAGGCAGCAACATAAAAATCCGATCGAGGTATTAGTAAACTTAAATCTGGTTCTGGTTGAGAATTATTATTTAATCTAATCGGATTTTGCACCCTGAGAATAATTTTCTGTCCTAACTTTTGATAGAATAATTGTATTAATCTATCTACAATAGAAGCATGACGGGTTCCCATCGGTGACATTTTGATAATTTCTCCTCGAATTAATTCCACTTTTTCATCGGGTTTGATTATTCCCTCGGTTGCCATTTTTTCGTATTCTTCCACCGTAAACTTACGGGTAATCAGTGATAAAGACATTTTAACTAAACTCCTGCTTTTTCTTTATTCTATCTGGACAGCCTTCCAACGGGTGAATTATCGGTAAATAGGTAGGGGTTAAAAATTATCAGATGCCCCCCTTATCAAGGGGGGATTAAGGGGGGATCGAACCCAAAATCTATCTTCAATTTAATTATAACCACTTACTTATCTAAACCATTAATCAGGGGTATAAACTAACTTTTTGGGGACTTGTACTGATTTTTCGGGAAAAAACAGCACTTGCCATGGCGACAAAACCGCTAGAGCTAACGTCTAGAAAGCTAGGGTAGGATCGAAACTGCCCCAAAAAAGCTACTATAGGTCAGTTGTCGATGTTAAAAAAAATAGCCGTTCCCTTCAGGAACATTAAGTCGAGAAATTTTATGGTTAAGCGAAAACAGCCTTATGGTTTAATTTATCTGTTCAGTCTGGCGATCGGTTTAGTGATTGCGATCGCACCTGACGGACAAGCACAAACCCCCGACTCAAACACTCCCGCCAGCGATCCTAACGAATTAAAACCCTTAAATCAAGCCGATAGTGTCCTGAGTCTTCAGGGGGGACAACGTTTAGTGGAAGAAGCGAACGCCGCTATTAATGCCGCTAAATACGATGTCGCTGTGGATAAACTCAATCAAGCGCGTCGGATTTTTAACCAACTATCTAACTATCATCTGCAATTAGCTAATAGTTTCTCAGGAATTGACCCAAAAGTATTCGATTATCAGCGTCAAAGTGCTTTAAACACCGGACAAATGCGGGATGAAGCCACCTATAAGCTTGCTTTGGTTCATAGGGCGCAAAATCAGCCAGAATTGGCGGTTCCTTTGTTAATTCAGGTGATTCAATCCCAAAACCCCACCAGTGAATTAGGACAAAAAAGCTATCAACAACTCTACGAAATGGGATTTGTCAGCACACCCATCTCCGCACCGACTCCCACCTCCGCAACTCCTAGCAATCCCCCCCCACAGCAGTGAATTTTATCCCCATTGACGAGCTTTCGGTAACAATGGGATCAGAGTATCTTTAATTGTTTTGAGGAGTTAAGATGGTTGACTTTCGCCAAGTAGAAGCGATGATTCAAGAACAAATCCCCGATGCACAGGTGATGATTCGGGATTTGACGGGAGGTGGTGATCATTTGGAAGCGGTGGTTATTTCTGGCGAATTTGCTGGCAAAACCCGCGTTAAACAGCATCAAATGGTTTATGGCGCTTTACAATCGGCACTGGCTACCGAAGCCATCCATGCTTTGGCATTAAAAACCTACACTCCCGACAGTTGGGCAGCAGAAAAATAACAGTTATCAGTTATCAGTTATCAGTTATCAGTTAATTTTTTGGCTCTCTTAGGTTTGGTGGGCAAAATGTATTCTAAGATACATTCTTCCTAGCGAGCGAGTGGAAGGAACCACAAAGACACAAAGGACACAAAGATTGATCGATCCTCTGTAAGTTAAACTTATCACACAGAACCTAGAAGAGCCAACTACCCAATTCATAATTCATAATTCCCACACCCTACCCCCACGAAAAACTTTTTGCCGCAAACCCTAATTACTTATGGTTAGTCCTTTACTAGAACCCTTTCGAGAAGCCTATCGCAATTTGGAACTTTTACCCCTGCGATCGGATAAAGAATTACAGCGTTTTGCTGTCAAATACGGCACAGAAATTATCGAAGAATTAGAACAATTGGTAGAAGATAGTCCTTCGGAAGACGGAAAAATTATTCTAGCAGGACATCGGGGTTGTGGTAAGTCAACCCTACTCTACGAATTTAAAAGAAAGTTAGATGATCGCTATTTTGTTGTTTTCTTCTCGATCTCAGACATGATCGAGATGTCAGACGTAAATCATGTTAGTATTTTATTCTCGATCGCCGTTCAGATGATGTCAGAAGCGGAAGCCCAAAATTTAACTATTAAAGATTCTATTAAAAAAAGCTTTTATCAATGGTTTGCTGAACAAATTCGCACCGAAACCAATCAAGCAGATGCAACTCTCGAAACAGGTTTTAACTTTTCTACTTTACTAGCTCACATTAAAGGAATTCTCAAGATTAATTCGACTATTCGCGAGGAAATTAAACAAAAATATGAGCGGAGAATTACTGATTTAGTTGCCCAAATTAACATTATAGCTAGTGCGATCGAGTCCCAAAGTCAGAAAAAAATCTTAGTAATTGTTGATGACATTGATAAAATTGACTTAGCACAGGTAAGGGATATTTTTCAATACAATATTAAAGCGATTATGTTGCCTGGTTTTCGGATTATTATGACTATTCCGATCGCCGCTTTAAGAGAAGTAGCTTTAAAGGCAACTCTCCAAACAGAAACTAATGATCAGATCGTACAAATGCCTGTATATAAACTCTTTAAACGGGGAGAAATTAATTCAGCTAATGCTATACCCGATCCGCAAATTATTACTACTTTAACCGAGATTATCACTAAGCGCATCAATCCCGCTTTAATCGATCCTGACACCCTTGAAAAAATTTGTCTTTATAGTGGGGGAGTATTACGAGAATTAATTCGCATTACTAATGATTGCTGTCGGGTTTGTTTGCGATCGGTTCGTCGTTATCCTAATGATAATACCCTAAAAATTAATCAAGCTGTTTTAGAACAATCAATCACAGAACTTAGTCTCGATTTTGCTGAAAGTATCGGTACAGCAGATGAGGAAATTATTAAAACTGTTTATGAAAAGTCAAAACCGAAGGATCTCAAGGATCAAGATTTTCTAGATCTGTTGCATGGTTTATATATTTTGGAATACCGCAATGGCGATCTCTGGTATAATGTGCATCCGATTGTGGTTGAGTTAATGAAAAAAAGAGGAACAATTTGAATGGGATATTATGAATAATGAAACATCTTCAATTATTGACCAAAATGACAGAGAATACGAAGGTTTAATCGTGTCTCTAGAGGCAAATCAAGAGAGATTAAATATATTGATTTGTGTGTGTGATCAGGAAAAATTGCGAGAAGAAATCATCGATCGCTATAGCAAAGAATTAGAACCAGTAATCCCTTGTTATCGGATTGATTTAGATCAAAAAGAACCGAGTTTAAGAGCAGCAATTGCTAGTTTAGTCTCCAGAAAACCAGAGTTATTACAAAGCAAAAACGCCGTGATCACAACCACAGGAGTGGAAAAATTACACTCGATCGAATGGCAACAGGAAAAATCGGAACTAGATAAATTTTTTGGTTATCTGCAATGGACAAGGGAAGGATTGCGAGAATTTCCCTATTCCATCGTTCTTTGGGTAACAAGCACAGTGGAAGTAAATTTACGCAAAAAGTCCCCCGATTTTTGGAGTTGGAGAAAAGGAGTTTTTCGCTTTATTTCTCCTCCAAGTAACTTTTTACCTTGTCAGGAATTTTTACCAATTTTACAATCTTTTGACGAAATTACTATAGATAAAGATATTCCTTCAATCTCTAAGGAAGACTTGTTAGAACTAATCGAGCAAATCGAGGTAAATAAAGGCAAAAAAGAGCCAAGACTAGCGAGTTTATATGCCAGTTTAGCTAAGATTTATAACCTTCGTTTATCAAATCTGCCATTGTCAGATTATCGTCAGGAACTTCTGCTTGCGATCGAGTATTATCAAAAAGCGATCGATTTACAAAAAGAGTTAAATCTAGAACTTGATTTAGTTGCGAGTCTCAACTCATTAGCCGGTATTTACTATTGCCTAGGAGAATACCAAAAAGCGCTCGAGTTTTGTCAACAGTCCTTAGCAATCACACGGGAAATCGGTGATCGGGGGGGTGAAGCGAAATCCTACAATAATTTAGGCAATGTTTACTATTGTCTGGGAAAATACCAAAAAGCGATCAGGTTTCATAAAAAGTCTTTAGCAATCACACGGGAAATCGGTGATCGGGGGGGTGAAGCGAAATCCTACAGGGGTTTAGGCAATGTTTACTATTCCCTAGGAGAATACCAAAAAGCGAGCGAGTTTTATCAACAGTCCTTAGCAATCACACGGGAAATCGGTGATCGGGGGGGTGAAGCGAAATCCTACAGGGGTTTAGGCAATGTTTACTATTCCCTAGGAGAATACCAAAAAGCGAGCGAGTTTTATCAACAGTCCTTAGCAATCACACGGGAAATCGGTGATCGGGGGGGTGAAGCGAAATCCTACAGGGGTTTAGGCAATGTTTACTATTCCCTAGGAGAATACCAAAAAGCGAGCGAGTTTTATCAACAGTCCTTAGCAATCACACGGGAAATCGGTGATCGGGGGGGTGAAGCGAAATCCTACAGGGGTTTAGGCAATGTTTACTATTCCCTAGGAGAATACCAAAAAGCGAGCGAGTTTTATCAACAGTCCTTAGCAATCACTCAGGAAATCGGTGATCGGAGAGGTGAAGCGAATTCCTACAATAATTTAGGCATTGTTTACCAATCCCTAGGAGAATACCAAAAAGCGATCGAGTTTCATCAACAGTCTTTAGCAATCACACGGGAAATCGGTGATCGGAAAGGTGAAGCGAATTCCTACAATAATTTAGGCATTGTTTACCAATCCCTAGGAGAATACCAAAAAGCGATCGAGTTTCATCAACAGTCCTTAGCAATCAAACGGGAAATCGGTGATCGGGGGGGTGAAGCGTATTCCTACAATAATTTAGGCAATGTTTACCAATCCCTAGGAGAATACCAAAAAGCGATCGAGTTTTATCAACAATCCTTAGCAATCACACGGGAAATCGGTAATCGGGGGGTTGAAGCGAAATCTTGGTTTAATCTGGGAGTTACCTACGATAAACTCAAACGTATATCGGAAGCGGAAGAAGCATATCTTCAAGCGCGGAAATTATTTCAAGCATTGGGGTTAGCAGCGGATGTTCAAAAGTGCGATCGGGCAATTCGGAGATTATAAACCCGAAAATATCCCTTAATCGTTGCTTTCTTTCTGGGGGTGATTAAGTTTCCTTTAGTTTTAATTGGGGGGATAATATTGGCATTGTGGCGATTGTTAAAAAGATGGTTGAGGAAAGCATAATTAGGGGTTAGATATCCCTTATTTTTAACCTGAGTTTGACATCTGCTAATTTACCCTCATAACTACCGTAAAGTGAGAAATTATAGTAATATTTCTAAGGATTACCAGAAAAGAAAGAGCGCCACGCCGCTGTTCCGATCGCTCCTCCTAAAAGAATAATTAACGTCCAAACTTGATTTTTTTGGGTTCCTTCCACCTTTTCTAGTCTTCTATCCATCCCATCGACTTTCTCAGTTAGTTTTGCTTGTCCTACCTCTAGCTTAGTTAACCGTTCGTCGATTTTCTCAAATTTCTGGTTAAGATCCTTCTGTAGGCTATCAAATTTCTGGTTAACATCTTGTTGCAAGGTGTCGATTTTTTGGTTAACTTCCTTCTGTAGGCTGTCAAATTTCTGGTTAACATCCTGTTGCAAGGTATCGATTTTTTGGGTGACATCTCTTTGTAGGGTATCGATTTTTTGGTTAACCTCCTTGATGCTGTCTTTAATTTCCTTGAGGACAGATTCAAGACTATAAGTAACAGTTTCGTTAGACATTTTGGTAACATCCCTGGGAGTAATGATAGTACAATAATTTTGTTATAATCGTAAATCTGGTTATTAAAAACTGATTACCTATTGCCTAGGATTTAGTCTTATGGTAATAAGTAGCTGGTTATAATTAAATTAAAAATGGATTTTAGGTTCGATCCCCCCTGCCCCCTTGATAAGGGGGGTATCTGACAACTTTTAACGCCTACCTACTTAAGTTAGGTTTTTTCCTTAGCGAGAATAAAGACGCTGCCCTCGCTGCCGCGGCCGATGCGGAGATCTTCATCGAGATAAGTGATATCGAGCCAACCTTTTTGTTCGCGATTATTGAAAGAAAAATCGAGGGGAGGAAATTTTTTGCCACTTTCGATCGCGTCGATAAATTCTTGGGGAGAATGATAATTGAGAAAACGTTGCAAACCGAGGATTGATCGCTCAAATTTGACCATGACTCGACGCTCGGAGGTGGGTTCAAAGGTAGCGGCGACGATCACTGCTCCTTCTAACCAAGGTACGCCGGTAATTTCAGCAATATTATAGAGTTTGGCCTTGTTCAGGTCGAGATATTGATAAATTTGCCCTAATTGAAAAAAAGGTAGGCGATCTAGTCCCAGAATGTCGCGGCTGCTGGTGAATAGTAAACGCCAATTGCCCCCTAATAGTTGTTTAACTTCGAGGGGATGAGGATGGGGATTGTGATCCTCCAATTGTTCGATCGCCGCTAAAATCCGCACGCGGTCGCTTTCCGTGGCCAGGAGTCCGCGATTTCTACCAGCGATCAACTCCAGTAATTTCGCTTTGGCATCCATAGAATCTCCCTTATTTTATAAATTACCTCGACCCGCGAGGCACTCGATCGAGGTTTTTGGTGGCCCTAAGAGGCCCACCCACGCCGATGATTTGAGAGTTTCAACGGAGTTTTAACCTCGGTGAGCGGCATTTTTAACTGTTGGCCTCACTATTTTAACACGGATTAAATGCCCCGGTTTTAAAACTTTTTCATAACCGTAATTAAGTGATCGAAATAGGGAGCAATTGCGGTTTTTTCTGAGTCACTAAAATGATCTAAACTGTATTGTTTTAGGGCTTCTAACCCCGAAATCATCGCCCCTAATGGTACTGATAGTATCTAAATCCCTACCACTGAGATAGCGAGTTTGATCATCCGCTTGTTGCCAAATAGCGATCGCTGCTTGCTGATAGGGCCAATTAGGGACTTGCGCTTTGATAATGTACCTTTTGGGCGAACGCAGTTCGCCCCTACATTGTGGACAAAATCGGTTACTGTAGAGGCACAAAGCTTGCGCCCTCCGAGCGATCAGGTTTGCTGATCACTCTAAGTAGGGGGAGAGCCTTCGAGTGCCTCCGCAGCTAAGGGACTTGCGATTTTCTGGCTGGGATATTATTCCCACGCAAGTCCCTTAGCGAAACTGATGATTTTCGCTTTTGGGATTAATTGCTGGGCGCTTTCACTCAAAGGCATCGATCGCTCTCCGTCGGGTCAAATTAGGCGGTTAAGATCTCTTCTACCATAAATGATCGAAAAATTAGCGATAACTAAAGATTTTTTGCAATCTGCCCGGGAGGATCGCTTACAATTAACAAAAGCTAATTCATTATATTTTGATCATCATGTCAGTTTTAATAGCGATCGGTGTACTTGCCCTATTAATTGTCGTTCACGAATTAGGTCATTTTGCCGCTGCTCGTTGGCAATCTATCCATGTTAATCGCTTTTCCATCGGTTTTGGTCCAGCTTTAGCTAAATATCAAGGTAAAGAAACAGAATACGCCCTCCGCGCCATTCCTTTAGGGGGTTACGTTGGTTTTCCCGATGACGATCCCGATAGTCAAATTCCCAATAACGATCCTGATTTATTACGCAATCGTCCTGTTTTCGATCGAGCTATCGTCATTAGTGCGGGAGTAATTGCTAATTTAATTTTTGCCTATTTTTTGCTTGTTACCCAAGTGGCTACGGTGGGTTTTCCCCAAATTAACTATCAAGAAGGGGTAATTATTCCAGAGGTTTTTACCTCGGAAAATTCCGTCGCTAAACAAGCGGGAATACAAGCAGGGGATATCGTTCTCGCTATCAATGATCAGCCTCTTGGTGCTTCTCAAAATGCCATTATTGACTTCCGTGACATTATTCAATCTTCCCCCGATCAACCCCTAAAATTAACCATCAAACGCCCCACAGAAACTCTCGATTTAATCGTTACTCCGGAATTGGGAAGTGATGGTCAGGGTAAAATTGGGGTTAGATTGGCTCCTAACGGTGAAGAAACTCGCCTGAAAGCCGATAATTTTGGTCAAGCTTTTAGCTTAGGTGCGGGTGAATTTCAACGATTAACCCTATTAACCGTGCAAGGTTTTGGGCAGTTAGTTAGTAACTTTAAAGACAGTGTTCAACAGGTAGCAGGACCAGTTAAAATTGTCGAATATGGAGCAGCAATCGCTCGTAATGATGCGGGTAATCTTTTTCAATTTGCCGCCCTAATTAGTATTAACTTAGCGGTGATTAACATTCTGCCTTTACCTGCTCTTGATGGTGGTCAGTTGGTATTTTTATTAATCGAGGCTTTGGTAGGTAAACCTCTCCCAACTAAACTGCAAGATAACATCATGCAAACAGGTCTAGTTTTACTCTTAGGATTGGGAGTTTTCTTAATCGTGCGCGACACGGCTAACCTAGCAGTTTTTCAGGATTTATTCCAGTGATGGCCCCTCGAAAAAAAACTCAGCTTCGACTGCGCGCCCTAGAGATTTTAAGCAACTTAAAGCAATTATATCCAGAGGCAACCTGTAGCTTAAATTATCAAACTCCCGTGCAGTTATTGGTGGCAGTTATTCTCTCGGCACAATGCACTGATGAGCGGGTAAATAAGGTTACTCCTGCTTTATTCGCCCGTTTTCCCGATGCTAAATCCTTAGCTTTTGCCGAGCGAGAGGAGTTAGAAACCCTGATTCGTTCCACGGGATTCTATCGCAATAAAGCTAAAAATATTCAGGGTGCTTGTCAAAAAATCCTCAAGGATTTTCAGGGGGAAGTACCCAAGACAATGGAGGAATTATTAACTTTACCCGGAGTAGCTAGAAAAACGGCTAATGTGGTACTTGCTCACGCTTATGGGATTATTGAGGGGGTGACAGTAGATACCCACGTTAAGCGCTTAAGTAATCGTTTGGGTTTAACTACTAATAACGATCCAGTGAAAATTGAACTGGATTTAATGGCTTTACTCCCTCAACCGGATTGGGAAACTTTTTCTATTAGTATTATTTACCACGGCCGGGCGGTTTGTAAAGCGAGAAATCCCACTTGTTTTTCCTGTCAATTAGCCTCTCTTTGTCCTGCAGCAAACAGTAAACAGTAAACTGAAAACTCACACCTGATAACTGGTAACTGAATCACTGATAACTGATCTGGTGGCTATCTCAATGGAGCGAGATGAATCGCCACCAGAATAAAACTAACGCGGTAGGGTTTCCACTTTTGGGGAGTTTTTTTGGTTCTCGACGTATTTTTTTAGTTGTTCGACGGTAACGCCGCCACAACTAGCCACGAAATAAGCTCCCGTCCAAAAATAGGGTTTATTGTCGAAATACTTTGCCGCTAAATCTGGAAATTCCTTTCTAATTAAGCGACTACTAACTGTTTTAAGGTTAGCGATTAGTTTGGATAAAGCGATGTCAGGCTTGTCATCGATAATCCGGTGAACGTGATCCGATTCACCGTTGAAATCAAGCAATGCGCTTTCCCATTTTGTGAGCGTTGATACAAAGATTTCTTTCAGTCGGGCTAAGATTTCATCGTTAATAGCAATGGTCGGTATTTGATGACGAATACAACGTGGGCGGTAAGTCTATAAACAGAACGAAATCCATGATTGTAATCAGTTGACATATTAGGCAGTAAGTGTTATAATCTAGCTATACATCACGAAACTAACGACAGTGATAACGCTTACCTACCAGTACAAACTAAAGGTAAACAGGCAACAGGAACGGGAGATCGTCCACATTCTTGATGTTTGTAAGAGCGTTTATAATTACGCGCTCTCGGAACGGAAAGATTGGTTAAACTCTCGAAAGTGTCTTCCGGATCGTTGTTCGTTAGTTTCTGAGTACATAATTCCTGCGGATGAACCCTATCCTAATTACTTCGTTCAAGCCAAAAATCTAACGGAAGCTAAAAAAGTTTACCCGATATTAAAGACGGTTAACGCTCAAGTCTTACAGCAAGTCTTAAAAACTGTAGATAAAGCGTTTGACCACATGAAATCGAAAGGCTTCGGCTTTCCTAGATTCAAGAAAAAGATGCGAAGTTTTGTTTTCCCCGCGCTGTCAAAAAACTTTCTAGGGGATGGATGTTTGAATTTTCCACAATTGGGAAAAATTCGGATTAGGAAATCCAGAAAGTACCCGTCTGGGTTCGAGCCTAAACAAGCTCGAATTATCCAAAAAGCGTCGGGATTTTACGTTTCGGTTTCCTTCCAATCTACGGAATTAGTTCCCGATATGACAGTAGGGAAGACCTGTTTAGGAATTGACGCGGGAATTGAGAGTTTTGTCGCTACTTCACGGGGAGATTTAATCAAAGCCCCTCGATTTTTGTTGAAAGTACAGAGTAAGCTTAAATTGCTACAAAGACGCTTGAAACATCAAGTCAAAGGCTCGAACAATTGGTTGAAACTCCAAGATAAGATAGCGAGATTACACGAGAAAGTGTCTAATACTCGTAGGGATTGGCATTTTAAGTTAGCTCATTACCTTTGTGATCTTGCTGATAATATCTTTGTTGAAGATATTAACTTCGTTTCCTGGTCTAGAGGGATCGTTAGAAAACAATCTCTAGATTCAGGTATCGGTAGTTTTATTAATGAGATACTACCGTTTGTTATTTGGAAACGGGGAAAATATTATCTTAAGGTTGATAAAAACGGAACTTCCCATGATTGTCCTAATTGTGGCGCGATTACCGGCAAAAAGTCGTTATCGGAAAGAGTTCACCGGTGTGATTCTTGCGGCCACATTGAACCGGGAGACACGGCATCAGCAAAGGTAATCGAGAACCGGGGAAAAAACGCGGTCGGACTGACCGTGTTAGAAAACGCTCGCGGAGGCGATTTGACGGGGATCGACCGGTTAAACCAAGTCGATCTAGTTAAAAGCCTAAGAACCGAGAATCCCCCGCTACACCGCGCGAGCGGTTAGCGGGGGAGAGTCAAAATGGGAAAAAATAACTCATCCATCAATCTTATGAGTCAAGGATCACGGCAAGAAATAAAAACCCAAGCAATAATCCTCGCTACCTTTGTGGCGATTTTTTGGCTGTTAGAGATTTTAGATCAATTTGTTTTTCGGGGCAGTTTAGACAATTTCGGGATTATTCCCCATCAAGTCATCGGATTGCGGGGTATTCTCTTTGCACCTTTCCTACACGGTAACTTTCCCCATCTTATTGCTAATACGGTTCCTTTCCTGATTCTCGGTTGGTTGGTGATGTTACAGGAAACCAGCGACTTTTTTATTGTGACTGGGTTGACTATGCTGGTGGGGGGGTTAGGAGTCTGGTTATTTGCTGCTCCGGGATCCATCCATATCGGGGCAAGTATCTTGATTTTTGGCTATTTAGGTTTTTTATTACTGCGGGGCTATTTCCAGAGAAATATTCCTTCTATACTCTTGTCAATTCTAGTCTTTTTACTCTACGGTGGCACAATTTGGGGCGTTTTGCCTTCCCGTCCGGGGATTTCTTGGCAAGGACATTTATTTGGCTTTCTAGGCGGGGTTTTAGCCGCCAAATTAATCGCCACCGAAAAGAAACATTATTCTTAAATGGGGGAACCTTCTATCTCGCTACATACTTCGTAAAAATCGGTGACAGGCGGTTTCGCAAACAGAGGAGCCATGGATTTCAGCAATAATTCATGGTCTTCGCTTTTATTTGCCTCCATATCATCGATTTTATCCCAGATGATTACGGCAATTCCTTCGTCGGTTCCGGGTTTTTGCAACAGAAAAGCCCCCTGGAATCCCGTAGAATAGGTGGAAACGGCTTTTTCGTAGAGTTTTTGGGCTTCGGAAAAACACCCCGGTTTAAATTCACCAATAGCCACATAGGCATATTTATGTTTGAGAAAATCGAGAAATTCTGGCATGGCAATGAGGGGAAATGGAATAAATCTTTCTTTCTATTCTCATTAAAACTTAGATCGATCGCTCTCCCCGCCCCATCGACATATTTTTTTAACTAAGCTTCCCCAATTGTCTCTTTTTTTGTTAGCTTATATGTAGTCGTTATGAGTTTGTATAAATTCTATGATCAAAATCGTTGGTATTAATGGCAGTTTACGCCCCGGATCCTATAGTGCGATGGCGTTAGAAGTTGCTATCAGTCGAGTACAGGGGTTAGGGGTAGAAACGGAGATAATTGACCTGAGAAAACTCTCTTTACCCTTCTGTAACGGGGGAGATGACTATTCTGACTATCCCGATGTGGCCAAAATGCAGCAAACGGTTAAATCGGCAGCGGGATTAATTTTGGCGACACCGGAATATCATGGCAGTGTCAGTGGTGTGATGAAGAATGCCCTAGATTTAATGAGTTTTGAGGAGTTATCGGGAAAGGTTGCCGGGTTAATCAGTGTTTTAGGCGGCCAATCCAATAGTAACGCCCTCAATGATTTAAGAATCATTCTCCGTTGGGTTCATGCTTGGGTAATTCCCGAACAAATTAGCTTAGGACAAGCGTGGAAAGTCTTCAACGAAGAAGGAAAAATCCTTGACGAGAAGCTTTCCCAACGTTTTGACGCTTTTGCTGCAAGTTTAGTCGATAATACGCGTAAACTCAACGAGATCTAGTGATATCGATGGTGATTTTACCAGTGAAATGGGGAATTGGGGCGGCGGGTTTCGATAATTGTACTCTTACCTGTCGCACTCGATCGAGTTGTAGAATATCCTCAGCGATGACTGTGGCCAATTTTTCCACTAGGGCAAATTTGCCGGTTTCAATCTGGTGTTTGACAATTTCGATCGCCTGTCGATAATCTAGGGTATCTTCAATTGCGTCACTTTTGCCAGCAATACTGATATCAACTTCGAGGGATAAATTCACCTCAAACCATTGACCTAAAACCTGTTCTTCAGCCAGATATCCTGTGTAACCGTAGGCACGAATTCCTGTAACGTGAATAGTATCCATAGATAGTTAAATTAAAAAACTGGTAGCGTTGGTCACAAATTGACGAGAAACTCTATAAGTAAAAAGCAATCTCGGAGTCTCGGAGTCTCCTCAAGCATTTTTACATTTTTGCAAAGGAATGTTAAGTTTTAGGGTATTGAATGAGTAACCTTGATAGCCATGGCTCCTAAAATAGCAGGGATTATCTGTACCCACAACCGCGATCACTACCTAGAAGGAGCGATCGATAGTCTTTTGGCGCAAACCTGCCCAGATTGTGAGATTTTAGTGGTTGATAACGCATCTACCGATAAAACCCGTCAAGTGGCCGAGTCGCGTCTGGGAGATGGGCGGCTAAAATATGTTTACGAACCTATTTTAGGGCTATCTACCGCCAGAAATCGCGGAGCGAAGGAAACTAGAGCGCCGATTTTAGCCTATTTGGATGACGATGCGATCGCTAGTCCTCAATGGTTGCAAATTCTGTTAAATGCCTACGAAAATAACGAAAAACTGGCAGTAGCAGGGGGAAAAGTCACTCTTATTTGGCCGCAAGGCTACAGTCAACCCAATTGGTTATCCGATCAGTTAGCAGGGGGTTTAGGGGCTTTCGATTTGGGCGACAATGTGGTATATATCAGCCAAGCGAATTTAACTCCGCGAGGGGTTAATTACTCAATTCGGCGAGATTTCTTGGGGAAGATTGGCGGTTTTGACCCTAATTTGGGAAGAATTGGCAAAAAACTTCTCTCTAACGAAGAATTATACACTACAGAACTGGCACTGGCCCAGGGATGGCAAGTGGGCTATTTTCCTGCAGCATTGGTGGAACACAATGTGGCTCCAGAAAGAATCAATCGTCAATGGTTTATGAGTCGCAGTTGGTGGCAAGGCATCAGCGAACACTACCGGGAAGAAGTGGCAGGAAGGACGGGATTGGCTCAATTTGGGCGAGGAGGTGAGCGATTGGTGAGAGGATTGGTTAAATCTGTCAAATTTATCAATGATCCTGCTAAAAGCTTTGATAATCTGCTCTATGCCTATGGACAAATCGGTTATTTAAGCGAAGCCACCAAGGCCATGTTAACTCCTCAAAAGTAAATTATTGTAAATAAATGGGTAAAAAAGCGTTAATTTGTGGTATATCGGGGCAGGATGGAGCCTACCTAGCCGAATTACTGTTAAAAGCAGGCTATACGGTTTCTGGCACCTCCCGGGATGCCCAAATGTCCTCTTTTAGTAACCTGAAACGTTTGGGAATCAAGGAACAGGTAAAACTAGAATCAATGTCACTGAATGACTTTCGCGGTGTCCTACAGGTGTTAATTAAAATTCAGCCGGATGAGGTCTATAATTTGGCTGGACAAAGTTCTGTGGGTTTATCTTTTGAGCAGCCGGTAGAAACCTTAGAAAGTATTGCCAGAGGAACCTTAAATCTCTTAGAAGCAATTCGATTTACCGGAGCAAAAATTAAATTATATAATGCGGGATCGAGTGAGTGTTTCGGGAATATCGGCAATAATTCTGCCGATGAAAATACCCCTTTTCGTCCTCGTAGTCCCTACGCTGTGGCCAAATCGGCGGCTTTTTGGGAAGTGGCTAATTATCGAGAAGCTTACGGAATTTTTGCCTGTTCAGGCATACTTTTCAATCATGAATCTCCCCTGCGTCCCGAGCGCTTTGTTACCCAAAAAATTATCGCTGCCGTGGCTAGAATTGCCCAGGGAAGTCCCGAAACTTTACACTTAGGAAATATGGATATTGAAAGGGATTGGGGTTGGGCGCCGGAGTACATTGAAGCGATGTATTTAATGCTGCAACAGGAGCAACCCGATGATTACGTCATTGCCACGGGAAAAAGTTCAAAACTAGAGGATTTTGTCGCCACAGCTTTTGCTACTGTTGGTTTAAATTGGCAAGATCATGTAATTTCCGATCGAAGTTTATTAAGACCAACAGATTTAGCCATTAGTCGCGGTAATCCCCGCAAAGCTAAGGAAAAATTAGGTTGGCAAGCACGATACAAAATGACCGATATTGTCCGCATGATGGTGGAAAATCGTTTAGAGAAATAGCTATGAATATCTTAATGATTAGTTCCACCTTTCCCTATCCATCTCGCAAAGGAGGAACTCAGGGCAGAACTTTTAATTTACTCAAGTATCTAGGCAAAAATCATGATATTACTGTCATCGTTCAGTCTAATGCTGATGTTAGGGATGAGGAGGTAGATAAGTTAGGTAAATTTGTTAGTGAATTGGTAGTTTTTACCCGTCCTCAAGATGCCAAAACTGGAATAATTGCTAAACTCCAAAGATTAGCTCAATTGCTGCAACAAGAGATGCAAAACTGGATAGATAGGGCAGTTAAGAGTCAAAAATTCTCAGTAATTACCAGTGAACATAGTGTTAATGAAATTTATATTCGTCCTCAAGGACAAATTACTTACCCCGATACTACTTTAACTCTAGTCGGTGGTAATCCATCCCTAGAAGTGCAAGAATTAACTAATTTAAAAGGAGTAATTGTAACGAGACAAGTACCATTAATGACCACCTATCTTTATCAGGCAACTGTGGTAGTTATTCCCCTAAGAAAAAGTTTTGGAATGAATTTCAAAACCCTAGAGTTCATGGCTTCTGGGGTGCCAGTGGTAGCCAGCGATCGAGGTTTAGAAGGATTAACGGTGGCAGTAAATAATGTTCCTTTAGCAGCCTTAATGGCTAATAGTATTGAGCAATATTGTACGGCGATTAGCAGTCTTTTTGAATCGGCAGAGTTGCGAGAAAAATTATCTAGAAATGCTCGCAAATTAATCGAAGATAATTATACTTGGCAGCAAGCAGTTGCTAAGTATGAACAAGTTTTGACTGCTGACATTTGTTAGGTAATTTCTCTAGTTTTTTGTCAATTAATATGCTATCAAATCAAATACCAGTGAAAATATCCGTTGTTGTTCCTCTGTATAACGAAGAAGAAAATGTCGATGCTCTCTTTCGGCGACTTTTAGCAGTTTTAGAGACAATAAATACCAGTTATGAGGTCGTTTGCGTCAATGATGGTAGTCGTGATAATACTCTCAAAAATCTCGTGGAATATCATCAACGTTACCCACAAATTAAAGTGGTTAATTTATCGCGTAATTTTGGTAAAGATATCGCCATGTCAGCAGGAATTGATTACAGTCAAGGAATGGCAGTTATTCCTATTGATGCTGATTTACAAGATCCGCCAGAATTAATTGCCGAAATGATCGAAAAATGGCAGCAGGGTTATGATGTGGTTTATGCGTCCCGTCGGGTTAGAATTGGCGAAAGTTGGTTTAAACGTTTCAGCGCAGAAGGTTTCTATCAAGTCATAAATAAATTAAGTCAGGTTTCTATTCCCCCTAATACGGGAGATTTTCGCTTGATTGATCGCCGAGTGGTAGAATCAATTAAAAAAATGCCCGAACGTCAAAGATTTATGAAAGGAATATTTGCTTGGGTGGGATATAAACAGACATCAATTTTATTCGATCGAGAACCCCGGTATCAAGGACAAACTAAATGGAATTACTGGAAATTATGGAATTTTGCCATCGATGGTATTACCTCTTTTAGTTTTTTACCTCTGAAAGTCTGGACTTATGTAGGATTGATCATTGCACTTGTTAGTCTTGTTTATGCTAGTTTTTTAATCCTCAGAACTATTATCTTCGGAATCGATGTACCCGGATACGCTTCTCTGATGGTTGCTGTCTTATTTTTAGGAGGAATTCAATTACTGACTCTTGGTATTATTGGCGAATATATTGGCAGGGTTTATGAGGAAGTCAAGGGTAGGCCACTTTATCTTGTTCGAGATTGTTATGGTTTTGAAAATAGGGAACAAGTTACTGATAAAATAACTTAAAATTAAGATATGACATGAGGAGAGTTAAATTTATGAATACCGAAGTTTTTCAGCAATTTTTTGCCTATTGTGTCGGTAGTTGGCAAACTGAAAGAACCTATCATTATCTAGCTGCTCAAGAAGTGGAACGTTCCCGCACTGAATTTCTCATCCAACCGCTCACCAGGGAGATTAAACAGAAAGTTCTGACAGATAATCACTATGCTGATATTGCTGATTTAGAAACTATCCCCGGGTTTAATTTAGGTTTCTATACCATCTCGGAAAAAGGGGAAGAAGTACGACAAAATCTTAATCTTTTATTTGTGGTTAAAGCAGAAAATAATGGTTATTTAGAAGGGGATTATCTTCGTGATCGCGCCTACGAAGAAGCAAGACCAATTATCTCCGCTTTTCGCTTTGATTCCACCACCAGAGAGTTATTAATGACCACCAATTATACTCGCAGTGTTTCCGTGGATTCAATTACTTTAATCAATCCAGAACTGCGAATTCGCAAAATTATTAACTATCAACGTCCCCAGGAGGGAGAACCCTTAGAAAAAGTTCTCTTGGTCGGTTTTGGAGTTGAGTGTAAAGTCAGTTAAAAAAATATTTCTTCTCCCCCCCCTTGATTCTCCAGTCAAGGGGAGATTTTATCATGGAGAAACGATAGGATTAAGGAGCAAAAATAATGCTCAAAATCGGTCAACTTTCCCTAGAAAGTGGTGTTTCGGTTAAAACAATCCGTTATTATGAGGAATTAGGACTAATTCAGTCCCCTGAGAGGACAGAGGGACAATTTCGCCTATTTACTCCCGATACTGTCCATCGCTTGCTATTTGTCAAGAGATTGCAATCCTTGGGTTTAAGTCTGCAAGAGATCCGCGAATGTTTAGTAATTCATGACCAGGGCGAGTTACCCTGTGGAGATATTCAGGAAAAATTAATTAAACATATTGCTGAGATCGATAAACAAGTGGAACAATTGCTTTTATTGCGTCAACAATTAACCGAAACCCTGCAAGGATGGACGGATACACCAGCAAAAGACGATCAATTTATTTGCCCTAATCTCAAGGTTTAACTATCATGAAAAAGTTAATTTTATTGGTAACTGTAGCACTGATTTCTACTCCTGTCATTGCTCAACATTTACATCTTGATTCACCTCAAACTCAGAATTTACAATCAATTTCTGACAATATACCACCTTGGATGTATAACAAGCAACGTAATCATATTTATCCCCAAAGAGGGGTTTATAATAATGCAATTTATAATGTCAGAGATTTAGCTTTAGACTTAAATGCGGTCGCTGTTGGTCATGCCTTTGCTTACGAAGATATCGTAACGGGAAAAGCGAAAGATTTAGAAACTAAGACATACCAAAAAATTAATTGGGTTTTAAAAAATCCGCCTAAATTTATGCCCGACGAGGGTAATATTTCCCCAACTTTTGGCAGAAAATACGGTGTTTTAGAACAGGTTTTCGAGTGGGCGCATATTTTCCATGCTCAAACCGTTGATGTTTTAGCCAGCAGCAAATTAACCAACGAGGAAAAAGAAGCAGAAATTGAAAAATTATATCAATTTTACTTGACAAAAGTTCCCTATGCTATTACTGGATTACCGATGAATATGGGTTATCTGGATTCCCAACCCTATTCTAAAGCTTTTCGCCAGAAATATCCGAAAGTTAATGGCTTATTTTGGGGCTACCATTGGCTACAAGGAACCATGTATGACTTGCTTTATGAGAAAACTTTAGAGGAACAAAAACAGGCTTATAAACAGGTGGGTAAACAATACCATAGTCAGGAATTGTATCGCACTGATCGAGCTTTTATGCCCATGTTTGCCGAACTTAGTCCCAAGTTTGCCCGACGTTTTCCCGCAATATCTAACACCTTCGATAACCTGCATATGTTACACGATATGGTTAATGATATTCTGGCATCAGATTGGCTAACTCTCCAACAAAAAGACGAACAAATTACCCGCGCTATTTGGTTAGTAATGGCTGCTAATCATCGGGAAATGGAAGCAGGAAAAAATTATGGTGGTGAAGGACTACATGATCATCGTTTTGAGTCAGGAATTCCGGGTATGGGATTAATGCCAGCAGATATTTCTCACGAAGGTCATAATCACGAAAATCCTGATAATTCTGAGAAAAAACCTGATGATTCTCAAGTAGATGAGGGAGGAGATCACCAACACCATAACCACGAAAATCACTCCCCAGAAAACCCTCCTAATACGGAGAAAAAACCTGACCACAGCAATGCTCAAGAGGAACCGACAAAATGAGAAGATTTTTATTGATTGCCGTGGGTTTAGTTGCCAGTTTTACTAATCCAGTTTTTGCCAACGATCATAATAATCTGGATTCTGGTCGTCCCCTTTCTTTTGATGATGCTGAAAGTATAGGTTTTGGGGAACAATCGATAGAATTTGGTACTGGGTTAGTCTTTCCTGAAAACAGCAATGTCGGTGGTGAATTTGATCTTGAATACCTCAATGGTATTATTCGTAATGGTCATATTATTATCGGTATTGATCCACAAGTGGGAGGACGAGTTAATAGTGATGACACGGATTTTGATGTGGGGAATTTATCCGTAGGTTTTTTCTATAATTTCAATCGCGAATACGATAATGTTCCTGCTTTTGCTATTCGTACCGATGTGGGATTACCGACGGGAAATAATGCTAGTGGATTAGATTTTCGTCTGCGGGGAATTGCCAGTAAAACTCTCGGTCAATTCGATCGCTTGCATCTTAATCTCGATTTAAACATAAAAACTGACCCCGATAATGGCGATCGATCTTTTTTACCCGCTGCAATTCTCGGTTATTCGCGACCGATTGGTTATCCGAAACGCTTCGATCAAACTTTTCTAGCAGAATTGGGCGTAATTACCAGTGATAATAGTAATGGTGGAGTTTTAATTCGCACTGGAATGGGAATTCGTCAGCAAATTAATCGTCAAGGTGTGATCGATTTCGGTATCGAGGGAGATATTGCCACTAATAGCCATGACCAAAGTCAGTTAAAGCTAAAAATTGGTTATTCTTTCGGATTTTAGCCTAGTAAACTGAAGATTAATCTTCAGGTGATAGGATGCCATTATGATACTAAATCTGGTTATTAAAAACTGATTATTTATTCACCCTTTTGCCTCTTGCCTTTTTCCTGTCCTCATAAGTAGCCTATACTCAACGGATTTAGTATAAAAAAGGAATAGAGCCTGAAACTCTACTCCTCAATCAAAAATTGCAGTTAATTTCTAACCCTATACTACCACAGAAGTCAAAGCTTCTTTGAGGATAGCGGCTTTATCGGTCTTTTCCCAGGGTAAATCGAGATCATTGCGACCAAAATGACCATAAGCGGCCACATCTTGGTAAAAACGATCGCCTCTTTCACTGGGTAAACCGCGCAGGTTAAAGGTTTGGATAATACCGGCCGGACGAAGTTCAAAGTATTTATTGATTAAGTCCAGAATCACATCATCAGCGACTTTGCCAGTGCCAAAGGTTTCCACGAAGAGACTCACCGGACGAGCTACCCCAATCGCATAACCCACTTGAATCTCGCACTTATCGGCCAAACCAGCAGCGACGATATTTTTGGCCACATAACGGCAAGCATAGGCCGCAGAGCGATCGACTTTGGTAGGATCCTTACCGGAGAAAGCACCGCCACCGTGACGAGAATAGCCACCGTAGGTATCGACGATAATTTTCCGTCCCGTTAATCCCGCGTCGCCTTGGGGTCCACCAATGACGAATTTTCCGGTGGGATTAACCAGATAACGGGTGTTGGCATCGGGTTTAATCTCTAAATCGCTGAAAACTGGCTCTACTACCGCTTTCCAGAGATCACTTTTAATCTTTTGTTGGACGAGATCATTATCAGTGATATCGCCGATAGTAGCATCGTGTTGGGTAGAAACAAGGATAGTATCGATACCCACGGGATGACCATTTTCATAAATGACCGATACTTGCGTTTTACCGTCGGGACGCAGATAGGACAGTTCACCGGTTTTTCTGACTGCCGCTAGACGGCGAGCGATGCGGTGGGCTAAACTAATCGGTAAGGGCATAAATTCGGGGGTTTCATTGCAAGCGAAACCGAAGACAATACCCTGGTCTCCCGCACCAATTTTATCGAGTTCATCATTGCTGAGAAGTTCGCGATTTTCCTGAGCAGCCGTGACCCCCTGGGAAATATCGGGAGATTGTTCGTCTAGAGCGACTAAAACGGTGCAACTATTCGAGGAAAAACCGTTATCGGCGTTGATATAGCCAATTTCAGCGATTTTCTTGCGAACTAAATCGACGAAATGAACCTGTGCTTTCGAGGTGATTTCACCGGTAATCAAGACTAACCCTGTATTGACAACCACTTCAGCCGCTACACGGCTGTGGTCATCTTGGGATAACAGAGCATCGAGAATGGTATCAGAAATCTGGTCACAAATTTTATCGGGATGTCCCTCTGTAACCGATTCGGAGGTGAACAAATAACGTTTAGACAAGTGATGTCCCTCACATGGTAGTACATTTGAACGCAAAAAGATTCCAAGAAATCTTTGATAATACAGTGTAACAGGGAATTTGTAGAGATCAAGTATTTTCAATAAGAAACCGCCCGAACATTGTCCGGACGGAGTGTGGTGTGAGGAGTGAACGGAAACTTTCGTCTCCGCTAATTCCATTGTAGAGGACAACTTAGAATCTTGAACGACTTGAAACAAACTGGCCCAAAAAATTTTTATCTCTCGAAGGGGTTGACTAATGAGCGATACCTGTCTCGATGATGTAGCCTGAGTAATAGAGGTCGCAGAGCTATATGCCAAGATTATGACAGTCACAGCCGATTATTTAGAACAACTCAATCCTTCTCAGCGCATTGCTGTGGAGCATTTTTGCGGCCCCTTGTTGGTGGTTGCTGGAGCAGGATCGGGAAAAACCAGCGCTTTAACCTATCGTATCGCCCATTTGATCCGTCATCACGGGGTCGATCCGGAAAATATTCTCGCGGTCACTTTTACCAATAAGGCGGCCCGGGAAATGAAAACGAGAATTGAAAAAACTTTTGCTCAACAAAAAGCACAGGAAAAATACGGTCAAAGATTAGAACTTTTGGAAGAATACGAACAGAAAAAACTCTTTTCTCAAGTTTATCGGAATTATACTAAAAAACTCTGGATCGGGACTTTTCACAGTCTTTGCGGTCGAATTTTGCGCTATGACATTAATAAATATCAGGATGAATATGGTCATAGTTGGCAAAGGAATTTCTCAATTATGGACGAATCTGATGCCCAGAGTTTGGTAAAAAATATCGTCACTAAACAAATGAATTTAGACGATAAAAAATTTGACGCTCGCAATCTACGTTATGCGATTAGTAATGCCAAAAATTTAGGTTTAACACCCACAGATTACGCCAGAGAAAACCCTCATTTTCGGGGAAAGGTCATTTCTGAGGTTTATCAGGCTTATCAGATGCAATTGGCACAAAATAACGCCCTAGATTTTGATGATTTGATACTGGTTCCAGTCCGTCTTTTTCAGCAAAATGAATCTATTCTCGGTTATTGGCACACGCAATTTAAGCATATTTTAGTCGATGAATACCAGGATACTAACCGGATTCAGTACGAGTTAATTAGGCTTTTGTCCACCAATGGTGAAACGAAAAAAAGTGAGTGGAATTGGACGGATCGATCAATTTTTGTGGTGGGTGATGCCGACCAATCTATCTATAGTTTTCGGATGGCGGATTTTACTATTCTGCTCAATTTTCAAGCGGACTTTGGCGATGGTTTACCCGATGATGATACTCGCACGATGGTGAAATTACAGGAAAACTATCGTTCACGGGAGAATATTCTACAAGCGGCTAATAAATTAATTGAAAAGAATAGTCAAAGAATCGATAAAGTCCTTGTTCCCACTAGAGAAGGGGGCGAGATTATCTATGTTTTTAAAGCCAGGGATGAACAGGAAGAAGCGGCTTTTGTTATCGATAAAATTCGAGAATTTACCCAAGAAAATCCCGAATTAAATTGGGGTAGTTTTGCCATTCTCTACCGAATTAATGCCCAATCTCGTCCCTTTGAAGATGGGTTAATTCGCAATAATATCCCCTATAATATTGTCGGGGGATTTAAATTTTATGATCGACAGGAGATTAAAGATGCGATCGCTTATTTACGAGTGATTGCCAATCCTGCTGATACCGTTAGTTTACTGAGAATTATTAACACTCCCCGACGCGGTATCGGTAAAACCACAATCGATAATTTGCTCAAAGCTGCCCAAGAATTAGGAGTACCTTTATGGGAAATTATCAGCGATGAAACTTCCGTTAATACTCTCGCCGGTCGTGCGACTAAAAGCATCAATAGATTAGCTAAAATTATCCAAAACCTGCAAGAAAAAATTACCGATTTATCCGCTAGTGAAATCCTAGATAAAATCATGGAAGATTCGGGATATATTGATGAATTAAAACACCAGGGAACCGAGGAAGCTGATACCCGGATCGAGAATATTCAAGAATTGTATAGCGCTGTGGTACAATTCCAAGAGGAAAACGAAGAAACCAATCTCCAGGAATTTCTCGCTAGTGCTAGTTTAGCCTCGGATTTAGATAACCTTCAGGAAGGTCAAGAAAAAGTCTCGTTAATGACCCTTCATTCAGCCAAAGGTTTAGAGTTTCCTATCGTCTTTTTAGTCGGTTTAGAACAGGGCATTTTTCCCCATAATCGTAGTTTAAACGATCCCATTGCCCTTGAGGAAGAACGCCGTTTGTGTTATGTGGGAGTGACTCGGGCCAAGGAACAATTATTTTTAACCTACGCAAAAGAAAGATATGTCTGGGGGAATAAAGAGATGAAGGTAGCTTCCCAATTTTTGCAGGAATTGCCTCCAGAATTGCTCACAAGCAACCTGAAACCGAAAAAGACCCCAAAAGTGGTTGCTATGGAAAAAACTGTCTCTGATCAAAGAAAATGGCAGGTAGGCGATCGAGTGTTACACTCTACTTTTGGAGAAGGAGAAGTGACCCATATCCTCGGTACGGGCAAAAAAATGAGTCTAGCGGTCAAATTTTCGGGTTTAGGTCAGAAAATCATCGATCCTCGCACCGCACCCATGCAACTTATCCAGGAATAGGTAATCATCTGTAGGGTGGGTTAGGCGAAAAATAAGTTATAATCTCACTAAAAATTGAGTATTCGCCGTAACCCACTGGCTTTTTACTACCTATTTCCTCACTGATAACTGATTACTGTTCACTGATAACTGACATCCCCCCGATTCCTCAACGCCGATCGCTACCTGCTGTTAAAATAGAAAATTGCGGTCAGACTAACGATAAAATTGAGAAGCTAAATCCTTGATTCTTAATAGTTGTTGAGAAACTTTCCGCCTACTATCGCAATTATCCGATAATATGGGCAACAGCGAGTTAGTCTATTCAGTCTGTTAAAATTGACCCCCGTTGGTCGTATTCGCGCACTGTCTAACCTTTATGATGAGGATCAGTTAATATGGAATCAATGCAACCCACCGAAACACAAAATCCGATTAGAACAGATTTACCCGGGTCTCTGAGCAAACCCAGCAGCAGCACCGAACAGATTTGGTCTGAATATGTAGAACCAGTGTGGGATTCGGTAATGTCCTATCTGGCTAATGTCCCCGATTATATCGGTAGTTTCTTCTCTGGATACAAAAAACCTTTAATCGTTCTGGGGGCAATTTTAGCGAGTTTTGTCACCGTGAAAGTTACCCTAGCGGTTTTAGATGCGATCGATGATATTCCCCTCCTTGCTCCTATCCTACAATTAGTTGGGATCGTTTACACTGGTTGGTTTGTCTGGCGCTATCTGCTCAAAGATGAAAATCGTCGCGAGTTATTAGCCGAAATTGATGCACTAAAAGCGCAAGTTTTTGGCAGTCACAATAACACTTTATAGAATCAAGCATAGATAACCAAGGAGTTGAGCGGAAACACTCAACTCTTTTGTTTTTGCACAAGAGCTTATACTATAGCGTTTTTCAGTCTAGTGAGGTACAAAAGTTATGGGTTTTAGGCAAAAGGCAAGAGGCAAAAAGCAATAGGGAGAATAAATAATCAGTTTTTAATAGCTCGATTTAGTATTAGCCACTTTCTCAGGAAATTCAGTTACTTTTGCTTTGATCTATTGATTATTAGTCGAAATATCCACCAACGGCGGGGGCAGTGGGTTTTTCTTTGTTATAAGAGAGAGGAAACGGCAACGATTATCAGCCTACAATAGTACTAGGCGATCGAATGTTCCCCAAAATTCAGATGAGTCAATTAAAATCAATTTCTGGGAAAAGGTTTGCCAAAATTTGAGAACTTCATTGAAAATTCAAGGTAGCCATCACATTTACTGTATTACTCGTTAAGACTGTCTATGAACCATCGTCAACAATTAATTCAAGAACTCGAACAAGCACCTGATGATCTAATAGAAACCGTGTTAGATTTTTTACATCGAGTTCAGGCAACAGGCAACAATCATCCTCTGGCCAAGTTTTCAGGCATTTTAAGCGATTCAGAGGCACAAGAACTACAACAAGCCATTAAAACAGAATGTCGTCAGTTGGTAAGGATTGCATCACCTACAAAAACAGCCTACAATATTTAGACTAAATCCAGTTATTGAAGACTGATTATTTACACAACGCCGTAGAAATGTTAGATTTTAGGGGTGGTGATAATTTATCTATCTATCCCTCCCATTGATCGATCTAGGAGATAAGCAATGAAAATGAAAGTTATCGTTCACGAGGCGGAGGAAGGTGGCTTCTGGGGGGAAGTCCCGGCGCTCCCCGGCTGTGCCACCCAAGCAGAAACTTTCGAGGAACTACTAGAGAATTTACACGAGGCGATCGAAGGTTGTCTATCCATAGATGTGGAATCCTTGCCGAACGATCCGACAACTCGGATTCTAGAGATAGCGATATGAAATCAATTTCCGGGAAAAAGTTCGCCAAAATTTTAGAGCGTCACGGATGGGAATTATTGAGAATTCAAGGTAGCCATCACATTTACTGTCAGCCGGATAATCCCACCCGTATCTCTGTGCCGATTCACGGAAATCAGGATTTAAAAATCGGATTACTCAAGCATTTTTTGAAACAAGCGGGACTTTCTGAAGAAGATATTTGATCAATGCGATCGTTGTAATTCCGTCACTCCCGAAAGATCGCAGAATTACCAATAACGATTATCAGCCTACAATATTACTAGGCGATCGAATGTTCCCGGAAATTCAGATGAGTCAATCCCCCGTCACTATCACCTATTCCCTAGAAACTGTTCTAACAAGAATCGAAGGCAAGTTAGACTCTTTACAGAAAGATGTCGCTGATCTAAAAGTAGATATGGCCAAGGTGAAAACCGAACTCAAGATTATTGATAGGCGATTGGAAAAAGTAGAGGGAACACAGGACGCTTTAATTCAGGATGTCTCTGACCTTAAGGGATCAAAATCGTTGATTATTCCCGTGGTAGTGGCAGTATTAACCAGTATTCTGACTTTGCTGGTGCGATCGATCCCGAATCCTTAAAGGATTTTTCTGGGAACGGCGATCGATTTTTGCCGGTGTATTTTCGTTTTCCCTTCAATCCGCCGGAGGGAGAAGGATCGGCTCGAAAACCGTCACATCCTCTTGATTTAACCTTTGAGCTAGATCAGCTTCTTCCAATCTTTCTAGAAAGGGCAAAATATCACTAAATGCCCGAAAACCTAAACTTTCAAGCTCATCGATGGTGATCGAATCGTCGGAGATATTACCTTTGCGTTGCAAAAGCAGACGAATTCTTTCCTCTTTGGCGTTTAAGGCCGCTTGTTGTCGGAAATCCTGTTCGGCTGCTCTTAATCCTTGTTCGAGAACTTCCATTGTGATTGTTTTAACCTGAAGATCGGCCGCGGTGGAGAGTACAATATTTCCGAAGCGGTTGAACAAACGGGGTCTGCCGAGAGAAACCTTGCAAAAACGTCTTGCCGCGTCTGGTAAAAAGGGAAGTACACACCTGTCATCTTTCGGATCGATACAATCGTTTTTAATTCTGGCACTGTTGAGATAGTTAATTAACATCTGGTATGTGGTATCCGCATCTAGTTCTTCTAGCGGCAATTGCAAGTCAAATAAACCGCGTTCACTGGTTAATAAATCTCCCGTCATCCCGATGGGGTGAGCCGTCAGCATAAACCAAGCCCGACCTTTTAACATTCCCTGCGCGTCGTGCATCATTTGCCGTACCACACTAGGATTTTGTTTATCTAGATCATCGATCGCGATCAGAATCCCCTGCGGATATTCTTCTTGCGCCCGCTCTAACAATGTATCGAAGCTCACAGTCGGATATTGAAATTTCGTGAGCGGTAAATCTTTCTCGCCGATTTTACCACCGATGCCTAAACTACCGCTAATTTCAGCGCTACGCTCTTTCAATGGTTTTTCGGTGGGAATTCCCATCTGATGGAGTTGACGCTGCGCCCAATCGTCATTTGGCATCGCTCTAGCGAGGGCGATCAGTGCTGTAGTGGCGATATCTAAACCTGCGGGTAGAGATATATAGGTAGTCAACATTTGCGGACGATTGCGGCGTATAACCGACAATGCTTCCAGTAAAAAAGCACTTTTGCCGATTCCTAAACGACCAGAAACCAGAATCCGACGACGCTCGCGACTTTGGAACAGATTAAACACCCGCGTCAATTCATTTTTTCGCCCGGTAAAAACACGATCGAGGGTATCGCTGTTTAAATCGATCGGGCTTTCGGTAAAGGGGATTTCCTTCAGTCCTAACCGTTGGATATTGTCAAAGGATTGCTTAAAAAGATCATCGGCACTTGTCATAAATATACCTCGCTGGTTTGTCGTTCGATCGCCCGTCGAGAAGCTTGATAGATAATGTCTATCTCCTCCACTTTATCGGGATCGGTCTGTGGTAGTTGTCGGTAGATTGCCTTCGCTCGATCGAGTTCCTCCATTCCTTTCTCTAGATGTCCTTGGGATACGAAAACAGTCCCCAATCCGGCGCGACTTTTGGCGATTCCGGGTAAATCCTGTAAATATTCGTACCAACGCAGGGCATCGCGATAGTAGAGACGGGCTTTCTCTCGATCGGACAGAACTTCGTAGGCGCGGCCGGTGTGGTAGAGCGCGTTCGCATGGGCTAGGCGATCGTCACTGGTACTAAGTTGATTGACGCTATTTAACAACAGTTGTAACCCTTGCTGCCATTCGCCATCCCGCACCAGACGACTACCGAGAATGGTTTGGGTAGTGGGCAGCGCTTTCCAGATATCTTTTCGATCGTAATGTTCGGGACTAATCAGATCTAGGGCGGTTTTATAAGCTTCTAAAGCTCGTTGAAGATCGTCGGGATTTTTGTCGCGATCGTACCTTTGAGAAAGAGCTATTCCTAATCGATACTGAGAGTCAATAAAATCTTGACAACCTGCGGGGGAGACTTCTAGAGCTTCTTGGAGTAGAGCGATCGCAGTATCGAGATCGCCGGGGTTATCCCGTTGCATCAAAGCTTCTGCCAAATCCCCTTGATTCTTCGCCCATCTCACAGGAAGTGCGGCGCGAGTAAAGATTTGAGCGGCTTGATTGTAGAGATCGATCGCCTGTTCTAAATTGTCCTTCCGCTCTCCTAAAACTCGCTCGCGATAGGCATTGGCCAAATTATGCTGACTTTTCGCCCAATCGACGGGGAAATTCTTGCGGGTTCTAACTTCTAAAGCTTGCCCGTACAGTTTGATCGCCCTTTCTAGATTTTCAGACCGATCGCCCAGTATTCGATTACTGTAAACGCTGGCAAGGTTATTGAGGGTTCCCGCCCAATCGATGGGGAAATTCTTGCGGGTTTTAATTTCTAAAGCTTGCTCGTACAGTTCGAGCGCCCGTTCTAGATTTTCCGCACGATCGCCCAGTATTCGATTACTGTAAGCGTTGGCGAGGTTATTGAGGGTCATCGCCCAATTTTCGGGGAAATTCTCGCGGGTATAGACTTCTAAAGCTTGTTCGTACAGTTTGATCGCCCTTTCTAGATTCTCAGCCCGATCTCCCAGTATTCTGTTTTTGTAAGCGACAGCGAGGTTATTGAGGGTTGTCGCCCAATGTTCGGGGGAATTCTTGCGGGTTTTAATTTCTAAAGCTTGCCCGTACAGTTCGATCGCTTTCTCTAGATTTTCCGCCCGATCGCCCCGAATTCGATTACTGTAAGCGATAGCGAGGTTATTGAGGGTCATCGCCCAATCGACGGGGAAATTCTCGCGGGTTCTAATTTCTAAAGCTTGCCCGTACAGTTTGATCGCTTTCTCTAGATTTTCAGACCGATCGCCCCGAATTCGATCGCTGTAAGCGAGGGCAAGGTTATTGAGGATTTGCGCCCAATGTTCGGGGGAATTCTCGCGGGTATAGACTTCTAAAGCTTGCTCGTACAGTTCGATCGCTTTCTCTAGATTTTCCGCACGATCGCCACGAATTCGATCGCTGTAAGTGCTGGCGAGGTTATTGAGGATTTGCGCCCAATTTTCGGGGGAATCCTTGCGGGTGTAAATTTTTAGGCTGAGATTATGAGCAATAATACTTAATTCTAAATTTGTTGCTCGATCGCCTAACGGAAACTTGTCAATGGTGACAGCAAAATTCTCGAAAAGGCTGGCTATTTTTTCTCGCTCGTCTATTGATTTATCGGCGATTAAGCTTGTGAAGACTAAAGGTAAAGCGTCTGAAAGTAAATCATCTAATTTATTAATATTTGCTTTTAAAAATTGCTGTAGCTTCGTTTCATCTTTGGAATTTTTTCGATAAAAATCCCCAAAAGCAAGGAGAAAATCCTTAAATTTTCTCGTGGGAGTTGGCGACTGACCGAATCCTTTCGCTTTTTTCGACATCGTGGTATAAGTTAACAATCCAGATTTGTTCCGCATGGTGGGCTGTAAATCGGGATACCCGATCGAGCTATCAATATTTTACCGCAAGGAAAAAGCGCCGGGGATAAAATTGTACTTTCCTTAACCTGAAGTGATGTTTTTTCATCAAAAAAAACTCGATCGCATTTAAGCGATCGAGTCGAGAAAAAATAGACTAATTATTAATAGTCGAAGTCACCACCGCCGCCGGGAGCAGCGGCTTTTTCTTTTTCGGGTTTATCCACCACAATACACTCGGTAGTTAAAACCATACCGGCGATAGAAGCGGCATTTTGTAGGGCAGAACGAGTCACTTTCGCGGGGTCAACGATACCCGCCTCAAACATATCGGAGAACTCACCGGTAGCGGCATTATAACCGACATTAAAGGGCTTTTCTTTCACCCGTTCGGCAATAACTGCACCGTTTTGGCCGGCATTTTCAGCGATCCGTTTTAAGGGAGCAGCAATGGCGCGAGAAACGATTAAAGCACCGGTTAATTCTTCATGGTGTAGGGTTTCTTTGGCCCAGGTTTCCAATTGGGGAGCCAGGTGAGCTAAAGTAGTACCACCTCCGGGGACGATACCTTCTTCTACGGCTGCTTTAGTGGCGTTAATTGCGTCTTCTAAGCGCAATTTGCGGTCTTTCATTTCCGTTTCCGTAGCGGCACCGACTTTAATCACTGCCACACCCCCGGCTAATTTAGCCAGACGTTCTTGCAGTTTTTCTTTATCGTAGGAAGAATCGGTTTCCTCGATTTGACGGCGAATTTGCTCACAACGGGTTTTCACTGCCACGTCGTTGCCTTCGGCCACGATGGTGGTGGTATCTTTGTTCATAGTGATACGGCGGGCCGTACCTAAGCTATCAATTTTGGTGGTTTCCAGTTTTAAACCCGCATCTTCGCTGATGACTTGACCACCGGTTAAGACGGCGATATCTTCTAACATCGCTTTTCTGCGATCGCCAAATCCAGGGGCCTTCACCGCAGTGACGTTAAGAACACCGCGCAGACGGTTAACCACTAGGGTTGCCAAAGCTTCTTTTTCAATGTCTTCAGCGATAATTACTAGGGGTTTACCTTGACGGGCCACTTGTTCGAGAATAGGAACCAAATCCTGTACTAAACCGATTTTTTTGTCGGTAATCAGAATAGCGGGATCTTCAAAAACGCATTCCATGCGTTCGGTGTCGGTGACAAAGTAGGGAGAGATATAACCTTTGTCAAAACGCATCCCTTCGGTGATTTCTAGTTCGGTGGTCATCGATTTCCCTTCTTCTAGGGAAATTACGCCTTCTTTACCGACTTTATCCATGGCCGAGGCGATCATTTGACCGACTTCATCATCGTTACCAGCAGAGATAGCGCCCACTTGTGCGATCGCTTTGGAATCTTCTACGGGTTTCGCGTGTTTGGCGATTTGACTGACGAGGAAATCGGCAGCTTTATCGATCCCTTTTTTCAGAGAAATCGGGTTAGCACCGGCAGCGACGTTGCGTAAACCTTCTTTAACGATAGCGTGGGCGAGAACGGTGGCGGTAGTTGTACCATCCCCTGCTACATCGTTGGTTTTTGAGGCGGCTTGGCGAATTAAAGCCACACCAGTGTTCTCGATATGGTCTTCCAGTTCGATTTCTTTAGCGATGGTGATGCCATCATTGACGATTTGGGGTGCGCCAAATTTCTTTTCGAGGACGACGTTACGACCTTTGGGGCCAAGGGTGACGGCTACCGCTTCGGCCAGCAGATCCATGCCTTTTTCTAGGGCGCGACGAGCATCTTCGTTGTAGATAATAGATTTAGCCATAATGTATCGTTATTCGTGCAAAATAGGGGTTTTCAAGGGTAGATGATTAGGAAACGGAGGCGAGAATGTCTTTTTCGGAGAGGAGAACGTACTCTTCGCCACCAAGTTTGATATCGGTTCCGGCATATTTGGAGTAGAGAACTTTGTCCCCCACACCCACTTCCACAGGGGTGCGGCTGCCGTCATCGTTGCGTTTGCCAGCGCCGACGGCTACGACTTCCCCGATTTGGGGTTTTTCTTTAGCGGCGTCGGGAAGGAAAATACCACCGGCGGTTTTTTCTTCGCTGGGACTAACTTTGACGAAAACTCGATCGCCTAGGGGTTTAACAGTTGTTACGTTGATGCTGACTGCAGCCATGGAATATCCTCCGTTTGTCTTGTATTTGGGTAAGTGCCTTTTCCAGATTAGCACTCTTACCTTCCGAGTGCTAATTTACCGAAATACAAGGCCCCCTGACAACTGCTCGATCGGTACGGGTTCCCGAACTATGGTGTTAAGCTAGGGTTCGCTGAATCAAGGCATGAATGCCAACTGTGCATCGTATCCAAAAGTTAGTTTGGGTCTAGGTTTTAAAAATCCCACAAGAGAAGATTCATATCTCAAATCAGCAACGCCAGGATTTTGTCCACAATGTAGGGGCGAACTGCGTTCGCCCAAAAGGTACATTATCAAAGCGCAAGTCCCTAAATGTTTACCCAAGCGGCAATCGCTGAACCTCAAGGGCGATCGCTATCTCAACGGTCGAAGCCTGTTGTTTACATAGTTTTTTACACATAATATAGGGTTTCTCGTACCTGTACGGCACACTTAAAGTTTTGCTGATTAAGCTTTTCCAGATCGAGAATGTACCTTTTGTGAATGGGAAACGCTATAAACTAGATCTACCTTTTCTCTAAGATTAGTAAATATTCGGATTTCATGCCATCAGGATTTTTATTCTTGCGAGATTTGAATAATTGTCTGGTTTTAATTCTATCCTCAAAGACGGTATTAAAAATAAAGCCATTTTCCTGAAAATATTCCTGTAATATTCGCCAAGTTTCTACTTCCACTCCATCCACTTTCGGATTACCCACAAAAATGCAAGCTTTCCCAGCTTGTTTTAATTTTCTGGTGGCATTTTCTAAAGCGTTGATGGTGTGACAAAAATAGGAATCAAGAATTTTATGTAAATTCTCTTTCTCTAAACTTGATCTCACTTTATTTAAGGTTTCGGTTTCGATTAATCTGGTAGCCTGTCGGTAGGGAATTTCTAGCTTAGAGATTTTTTGCACTTCTTTTTCTGTATATCCTAACCAATATAAATCTAGTTTTGCTGTTCTGATATATTCCTGTGCTTGCAGATAGGGGGGTGAACTAATTAAACAATCTAACTCTAGCTCTTGATCGATCTCAAAAGTGGCACTATCTACTCCTCCATAAAAAAGCACCTGATTATAATTACGCCAAGTTATGGTAATATATTGATTGACGCTGGTTAAAGTTTCAAAACTCATCTCTTTAATCGTTCGTTTTAATTCCTCTTGCCAATTTCTTTGTAATAGTTCCTGTATATCTGATTTTTTGTATTTCGATTGAAATAATTTAGGTTTCGTATGTTCTGCATAGGAAAACTGTTTACTAACTTTCACTAAAACTGCTTGAATGATCTGGGAATACAAATCAGGTTCTAGACTTTTTTGACCGGCCCAAAGTTTTTGTAAAACTGCTAAAATCTCCTCTGGATACCAATAGTTTAAATTTGACCACTGAGGGATAAATTTATCCTTGCTGGCAAAAACTTCTAAGATTTTTTTATCTAACTCTGAGTAACTCAATGGTTCTTGGTGTTCTGTGATCTTAATCGGAATAATATGGTTTAAAAGATAATTCAGGTCAGTTAAAACTGCATTTCTTTGACAAAGTTTTGCCTCTAAACCCACCGTACCCGAACCAGCAAAAGGATCGATAATCCAATCATCCTTTTTACTGTAGTTATCAAGACAAAATCTCACCACTTGAGGAATAAATTTGGCAGGATAATAATAGATGCCGTGGGTTAGATAACTGGTGCTGGTGATTTCTGGTACTAAATCTCGAAAAGAAACTAATCGCGGGGTTCCCTGATTAATTTCTTCTAAATTATTAGAATCGAAAAGTTCTAGTTGCATAATGTATTTTAATTATTTCTAATTTTAGAGTAACAAGCCTTAAGAAAAACTAAATCTCTAACATAATGAGCCTTATCAGAAAGACTTGCTAATGGAATAGTTTTTTCTCTCCAAATTGGCAAGATTTGGTTGGTTATTTCATCGATAGAAGTCTTTAATTTCTCGTAAGAACTAAAATCAAATTTAGCATTAATCTCATTGAATTTTTGATTCAAAAGGTTTATATTTGAAATTCCTTGAAAACTGTTTAATTCTAACTCAATATTAGATATTGAGTAAGTAACCCATAAATCATCCCAATTTTCTACAAAATCAATAATTTGTTGAATAGCTGTCAAAATACTTTGCTGATTAGTACCAGTCCATTCAAATAATGAGCGACTTATTTCATCAGTACCATAAGCTAATTTCAATTTAATTTTTGAATTAAGCTCATAGCCTTGAATAATTTCTTGTCTAAATTTATTTTCATCGGGGATATAATCTTGCAAAGAAGAATATATCTTAGTTATGGTTGATTGTTTTTGCTGTGAATTCCTCTCGTCCCAAATGCAAATCAAATATAATAATTCTTCTTTTGGTAAATTCTTCAATCGCATTAGACTTCTCAATAACTCTACTAAGGAACTTTTTGCAGTGGTTCCACCTGTATCATCTCTCGAACGCAATTGGATAACAACTATTTTATTTTTCTTATTATTTATGCCCATAGCATCTATATCTAGTGAAGTAATAGTCGATGATGCAAAGCTTTCTCTCAATATTTCTTGCATACGATCTACTTTTTTTGGCACTTCATTACAATCAGTATAATTTTCCAATATATTCTTAATCATCTCCTCTAAAACTTTACCTTGTCTAGCTCGAAAGGAACTATGAAAAAATTGCTGAAACGAGAACATATAAGGATAATACTTGGCTAAAGAATAATTAGAACCTAATTTTTCAGACCTGCTGATTCCAGCAGCAAACATCTTAATTTTATCTAGCTCATCCTTCTTACTTACCAGTCTATCCTCGAAAAGTGCATAGATAATATCGGCCGCTAAACCCAGTGGACTTTTTAAAATCCTCTTGGCCAGTTCCACTTCGCTTGTGTTATCTAAAAGATGTAAAAATATTCTTTCTTGGTATTTTGACATTTTGTTTCGTTATTTGCTCTAACTATTATATAACACAAGCAGTAGATTTAGAACATAAAAAGATCCTTTCCTAACTTAAATTTCTGTACATAACTAAAAATATATAAATTTGAGTGCTTAACAGTGATATACTGCCAAAGGAAAAAATGACGTTTTAATTAGTCTGCGTGAATAGCCAATCCTCGACGATTATAGAACAGGTTAGAGTTCTTGACCCCCTGACACAAACTGATCGCATTGCCGATGTCTGGATTGAGGAGGGGGTAATTAAAGCGATCGAATCTCAGCTTCCCCCAAGAGAAAACAGTAACTATATTTCTGGTCAAAACTGTATTTTTGCTCCCGGATTAGTCGATCTCTACAGTCATTCTGGGGAACCCGGCCACGAGGACAGAGAAACCCTCGCATCTTTGCTCAAAGCGGCCACGGCCGGAGGCTGCACCAGGGTGGCAATTCTCCCCAATACTCTCCCCCCTCTCGATCACCCCGCACTCGTTAGCACATTACAGCAAAAAAGTCAAGGGTTTTTTGACTCAAAATCGACTCGTCTGCATTTTTGGGCAAGTCTCACCCTAGGAAGACAAGGGCAAAAAATGACGGAATTAGCCGATTTAATGCCTGTAGCGGTGGGTTTTACCGATAATCGCGGACTGGAAGATTTGGGACTGTTGCGGCACTTATTGGAATACCTAAAACCCTTCGGTCAAAATATCGCCCTTTCCCCCGTAAATCAGCAATTAAAGGGTAATGGAGTCATGCGCGAGGGAGAAACCTCGATTCGCTTCGGTTTACCCGGAGATCCTGCTATTTCTGAAACCACTGCTTTAGCCACAATTTTAGAAATCGTCGGCGAAATTAATACACCTGTTCACATCATGCGAATTTCTACCCGTCGAGGAGTGGAATTAATTCGCGAGGCAAAAATGCGGGGATTGCCGATAACCGCTAGTGTGACGTGGTTGCATCTCCTCTTAAATACAGGATCGATCGCCAGCTATCATCCCAGTTTACACCTCGCTCCACCCTTGGGCAACGAAAGCGATCGCAAGGCGTTAATTGCGGCAATTAAAGAGGGAATTATCGACGCAATCGCGATCGATCATCGTCCCTATACCTACGAAGAAAAAACCGTCTCTTTTGCAGAAGCACCCCCCGGCGCGATCGGGTTAGAATTAGCTTTACCGCTACTCTGGGAAAAATTAGTAATAACCGGACAATTATCAGCTTTACAATTATGGCAAGCGCTTAGTCTCAATCCCTGTCATTGTTTACAACAAAAACCGGCATCTCTCACCCCCGGCAATCGTGCAGAAGCAATTCTTTTTCATCCCCAAGCAAGCTGGAAAGTAACGGCAAATAATCTTCAGTCCCTCAGTCATAATACTTTCTGGTTAAATCAAACCATTACGGGAAAAGTGTTAGAAATGTGGAATTTTTAAAAGGTGGCCAATTTCTATCTTGAGACTCTCCTAGTTTTTTGGATAATGATCAGCTAAAATTCTAGAGAGAATTAGAGTAATGTCATGGAAAAAGAACTGGTATCAGAAAAGCGCGGTTATCTGCTTCGCACGGTGGCAGAAGCTAAAGAAATTGTCCTTAATTGGTTGCGGGAAATAAATTTAGTTAATGCGATTAAATTAGGTTTACCAGAAGTGGATGACAGATATCACATTTGGCGAATTCCTTTATGTAATGAACAGAAAAAAACCGTTGGGGAAGTGGTGATCGATGCCTACACCACCGAAATTTTATTAGATAAAACAACCCAGACTGAAATTATTATCGCTCGTCTGTTAAAACAGGATGAATCTAAATTAGAAAACCGCAAGAAACCCAAAAAAGAATATAAGCTTTCCTCTCTGAGAAATACCATAGGATTTGGTGATTGTAGCGAACTTTTGGAGGAAATGCCCGGAGAAAGTGTTGATTTAATCTTTACCTCACCACCCTATTTTAATGCTCGTCCGGAATATTCAGAATTTGAAGAATACGAAAGCTATCTATTGAAGCTGCGACAGGTGATCAGAAAATGCCATCGAGTTTTGAGTGAAGGACGTTTTTTCGTCATTAATATTTCTCCCGTGCTGTTGCGTCGTGCTTCGCGCAATCAAGCTTCTAAACGTATTGCTGTTCCCTTTGATTTACATCGAATTTTTATTGAGGAAGGTTACGATTTTATTGATGATATTATTTGGCTAAAACCAGAGGGAGCAGGGTGGGCAACGGGTAGAGGACGCAGATTTGCAGCTGATCGCAATCCTCTCCAATACAAAACCGTGCCAGTGACTGAATACGTTTTAGTCTATCGTAAACACACGGATTTACTCATCGATTGGCATATTCGTAATCATCCCGATCAAGAAGTAGTAAAAGCCTCAAAAATTGCTGATGGTTATGAACGCACTAATGTTTGGAAAATTAACCCAGTCACTAACTCAAAACATCCCGCCGCTTTTCCCGTAGAATTGGCAGAAAAAGTGATTACCTATTACTCTTTTAAAGGTGATGTGGTTTTAGATCCGTTTGCTGGTTCAGGAACCGTGGGACTAGCGGCAGCTTCTTTATATAGACGTTTTGTTTTATTCGAGAGTAATTTTAATTATATTGAACTGATAAGAAAGCTAATTACTGAAGGTAATCCGACTGATTTAGACTCAATTATTTGGCTTAATTGTCCGCTAGAAAACCAACAATAAGCAAAATAAACCCCATGACAGCCAGTAAAAGTCACGCTTATTTTACTCCCAAAGACTATCTAGAAATAGAGAAAATTAGTCCCATTAAACCTGAATATATACAAGGGCAAATCTTGGCAATGGCTGGGACAAGTAAAGCCCATGTTATCATCACAGGTAATCTTTCGGTCCAATTAATTAGGGCTTGCTGAAAAAGTTTTTCGTGGGTGTGGGGTGTGGGGTG
>NZ_JADEVX010000320.1:0-2363 GCF_015207925.1 Microcystis sp. LEGE 00066
ACCCAACACCTTCTAACTGATCACTGATAAATGATCACTGATAACTGATAACTGATTTCAAGATTTGTCTATCCCTGAGGGAGAAACTCGTTATGCTAGTAAATAAAGGGTTGCTTCGGTGTTCTTATGATTGACAAAATTTTAACTAAAGTTCGATCGCTTGCCAAGCCGTTATTAGTTCTAGGATTAGTGACAACGCTGGTTTTCGGCAATATTCCCAGTGCTTTGGCGGCATCGGGGGGTAGAATGGGTGGCGGTAGTTTTCGCGCCCCTAGTCGCAGTGTTAGTCCTTCTAGAGGTGGTGGTTATAGTTCCCCCGGTTACGGTGGCGGTATTGGTTTTCCCTTCCTCTTACCCTTCTTTTGGGGTGGTGGTGGCGGTGGCTTAATTTCTCTGTTAATCTTTTTTGCTATTGCCAACTTCCTCGTTAATGCTTTCCGTAATGGTGGAGGCAGTGACGAGAATGGTATGACGATAGAATCCGGTTATGAAACCGTCTCCGTGGCTAAAGTACAGGTGGGTTTGTTGGCTAATGCCCGTTATCTGCAACAAGAATTAAATCAAATCGCCCTAACTGTGGATACTAGCACCTCCGAGGGGCGCGTCGAAGTCTTACAAGAATCGGCCCTCGCCCTGTTACGTCATCCAGAATACTGGGTTTATGGTAACGTCGATTGCCAACAAACCAGCCTCAGCAGTGCAGAAGCGAAGTTTAATCAGTGGTCTCTCAACGAACGCGGTAAATTAACGGCGGAAACCTTAACTAATTACAATAACCAACTGCGTCAAGGTTCTAGAGACAATATTTTACCCGAATCGGCTGGAGAATTATCTAAAACCGCACCGGAAGGCTATATTTTGGTGACTATTTTAGCCGGCATTGTTGGTAAATTTTCTCTACCGAAAATTAATGACTCCCAAGACTTGAAACAGGCCCTGCAACAAATTGGTAGTATGGGAGGCGATCGACTTTTAGCGGTAGAAGTGATTTGGACCCCCCAAAGCGAGGGTGATATTCTCAGTCAAGACGACATTCTCGCCAATTATCCCGATCTAAAATTAGTGTAATTTGTCGGGGAATAACTCTAGATATTGGCTAAAATCTCCCTTATTACGGGGAGATTTTTTGATTAGGGTTTGCTGAAAAAGTCAATTGGCTGGTGATGGGGTGAGTTTCGTAGGTTAGTCCCTCGCAACAAAACCTAACAACTCCACCGATTATGGCTAAATCCTGTTAAAAGGCATAGGAGAGCAGGGAGTAGGGAAAAACAACTGATAACTGGGCAGTTAATCGTACTATTAAAAACGGATTTGGTATTAGACATCTCCAAAATTTAGGCCAGATTGAGGTTAATTTCTGGAAATGTCTATTATACTGCAAGGGAATCAGGAACCGCCCAATATCCATTGGGTCGCTACCTCAGTTTCCCCCCAAGGGAACTGCCTGACTTCAGCTGAAACAAAGTGGGAAGCCAGACTTTCGATGAGTTTAACCAGAGTGGAATCAGTCACCACGGCAACCTTACTGACGTACTTGTGATGGTCGCGTATCAGCCGGAAATGAGCGACCAAGGCCCCAAAACTATCCCAACCAGTGAACTCGGGAACTTCAACGATTACGCCAGCAAGGCCACCAGTGGCTTCAATGTGGGGATCCACTGCCTCCGCAATCTTGACAAAATCTTCCGCCGCAAGTGCAGATGTAGGTCGCATATAGAGAATGCTATGCGCCGCGTCTAAATTATAATCTATCATAGTTTGCCTCTCCCAAATGGTCGAAGTCTAACTCTATGCTATCACAAATAGACGGTTTCACCCAGATCACTAGACGAGCTATAGTCCCCACATTGTAGCTTATAAACTCTTCACTTTGGCAATGAAAATCTTTCAGCCAATCCTCTCGTTTCATTTCTTGAGGAGACAGATGATCAAATACTCTTCCCCTTACTTCTACCCCATAGTGTTTTCCATTGATTGTAATTGATCGATCATTCCCCACGCGATCGCTGATGAGATAATCTTGATCATGATAAGCTTTTACCCATTTAAGTTACATTGACAGCATTACCTTTATTTTTCAGTTTTCTACTCCATTTAATAGACATCTCCAAAAATTATAACCCAATCACAGCTTGCTGTTAGCTTATGTACTAGCTAAATAGTTCGATAACTGGGATGTATATCTATCGTTGCTAATTCAATTTCACTGAAAAAATATGAGGCAATTAAAATCATTTTTATTTGGTTAGATTCTTTAGCTAGAAAGACTTTTGCTCTTAAGATAATATTAGGTCGAGGTCTAATGTAAAAGCTCAATGTAAAAGCTCAGTGACCGCGCCGCGTCCCCAACGGGGGGTTTGGGG
>NZ_JADEVX010000110.1:0-14950 GCF_015207925.1 Microcystis sp. LEGE 00066
GTGTAGGGTTTTACCGATTTTGAGGGGGTCAATTACCTAATTTTCAGGGAAAAGTCCCTGAATTTTCCCCCCGATCACTCCCATATTTGGTACTTTTTGATTGACAAAAAGTCTAAAAGTCTTACCCAACAAGGTTTTTAGATTTATTCAGCAAGTCCTAACTAAATTTTCGTGGGGAAATATATCGATTTTAGCCTCTAGAGAACGCCCACCGCTAAACCGGTTGGGTTGACCCAAGGAAACCCAACAAAAAGTCATGAGAGCCGGGGAATAGCGATCGCCATTCGGGAGAAGAATAATGTCTGGGGGAAGTTCAGTTATTAACCGAATTAAGCTGTTTTTGCAGTGCCAAAATGCGATCGTTTGTAGCTGGATGGGTGCTGAGAATTGTCGGGGTAGAACCCCCCTGTTGTGTTAATTTTTGCATAAAGGAGATCATTGCCGTGGGTTCATAACCAGCCCTGGCCAAATTTGTTAAACCCAGTCGGTCCGCTTCTAATTCATCCTTGCGACTGTTTGGCAAACTGTAGGCGAGATTAACCGCCAATTGTACCCAATTTTTTGTCTCTAATCCCGCCGCACTGAGAAGTCCTTGGGCGAGGGCAGTATTGCGTAATTGGGTGATAGAATGACGACCGACGATATGGCCGATTTCATGGGCAATCACGCTGGCTAATTCGGCCTCATTATCAGTAGTTTTAATCAATCCCGTGTGTAAATAGACAAATCCGCCCATAGTTGCGAAAGCGTTAATGCTATTGTCGCGCACCACTTGAAAAGTGTAGGGAATGTCAGGGCGATCGCTAGTTGCCGCTAATTGCTGCCCGATTTCTTGGACATATTGGTTAATTCTGGCATCTTTGGACAGTTTCACCTTACCTGATTCTAATAAACCTTGATTAATCTGCCTACCGATGGCGACTTCCTGCTGAGGAGAAATAGTGGAGAGTTGAATAACTTGCACACCCCGAAAAAGTAAATCCATCCACGAGAGCGCGGAACTGTTTTGGGGATTGATAATCCCGATACTCAGGCTGAGCAGCAGAGAAATTATTGTTAATAGCCAAAAACGGCAGAAAATAAGGCGCATAGACGATTCGATCCCATAAAAACCTCATTCTTATTCTAGACATTGTCTATCAGCCTTTGTTTGTTACTGTCCCCGATTGGTTTGATAGACGTAAAAGTTAAATAAATCGAATAAACTGCCAACAAAAGCAAAAGTAACAGCGATGGTTAACATTCCTTGTAGGGGATAACCGTCACCGAAAATGGTTAAAAATTGCAGGATTTGGCTAAAACCCGCCTGAGAAACCCAAGTAAAGCCGGGGACGTGACTGGTGGCCAATAAAGCAGTTAAAATAGAACCCACCAAGAGGACGGGAGCAACAAAACTTAATAGGGTGGAAAATAGCAGAGAACGGAGCAAAGTAAGCATGGGTGCTGATCTCCAGAGAATTGGGGCGCGATCGAACGGGAATAAGAACTTATACTCGCTCCCCTATAGAATATACGTTCATCTCGGCCAAGGACGGTTTTTTAAAAAATCTTAAAATATCATTAAGATTCTTGGCCAAGGAAAATAGGGCAGAGGAAGTCCCCACAGGAGCGTACACCGGTGGGGATGCAGCGACTGCCTCCTTTCCGCTTGCTCAAATCCGCTGCTATAACGTTGACCATTAACTGCCCGAAGCGGATAAAACCAGAGGATGATAGAAAAGTTAGAATTACCCTTTCATCTATGACCCTAGATATTATCCCCGAAGGGGAAGAACGCAAAGTAGAAGCTGTCAGTAGTGCCGCTATTGATGGGGCCCCGATCGCCTATATTGTTGTCTTAGCCGCCATTGTCACTACCCTTTCTTTTATCCCACATTCCGCACCCTAAAGTGTCACATTGAAAATTTTATCCAAATCGTCAAAACGATTGCTGGCTCTGAATTACAGGCTAATTTGTTTGTCTAGCAGATGCACAATTAGCCCTAAAAATCTGATAGCTCTGATACCAAATTATTGAGATAAACTCTCATTAAGCTGGCGATCGCTGACTAGAGTGTGACACTTCATAATTCTTAGTAATCGCTAAAAGTCTTACTATACAAGGGCTAGAGCAACTTTTGATTTCAACGACTAGGGTGCGGAATGTGGGTTTATTCCCTTCTCCATTGTCCTCGCTTCCGGCGGTAGTATGCCCCTCAGTCAAGCGGTTTTTCCCCTCTTGGGTTGGTTACTCGGCCCGATCTCTGGAGCGATCGCTAGTGGCATTGGGTCTTTAATTGGGGCTTTTCTTGCCCCCTACACGGCAGGAATTCCCGCTATTTCGGTCTTTGGGGCAATTATAGCCAGTTTTGTGGCGGGAACGATGGTTTTAGGCAAAAAACGCCGTTATTGGTGGTTAGGATTGACGTTAATTTTTCTGATTCCCCTGTTTATCTACGCTAACCGGGCGATCGGACTGAACGGCATTTCGCCACAAGTCTTTATTGCTGGCGCTTTCGTCGATTGGTCGGCTTTGGTATTATTTATCCTACCGACCCGGACTCTTTTTCCTCATTGGATCAAAGGTAGCAATTTAGCCCTAGTAGCGGCGGGAATTTTTGGGGGTACCTGGACCGCCAGCGGCCTCTCCCATTTAGGAGCCGTCGCCATTACCTACTCGATTTTTAACTGGCCAGAAGAAGTCTGGATCGCTTTAATTGGGATCGTTCCCATAGAAAATCTGATTCGTTCCCTCGTCGGTATGGTGATCGGTTGTGGTGTGATTGCCGGTTTACGGGCGATCGGTCTGGTTAAATCAAGAGAGGCGATCTACTAGGTAGGAGCTGCTGAAAAAGTTTTTCCTGGGGACAGGGTGTGGGGTGTGGGGTGTAGGGGCGGACTCAACAGCAAGAATTGCCAGGTTGCGTCCAACCCGACACCGAAAAAAAAGAGAACTAGCGTTTTAGCCAACTCATCATCGCCCGCAGATCTTGGCCGACTTCTTCGATCGAATGTTCTGCTTCTTGACGACGCATAGCGGTGAACCCCGGTTTACCTGCTTGATTTTCGAGGACAAACTCTCTGGCGAATTGTCCCGATTGAATTTCCCCGAGGATTTTCCGCATTTCGGCCTTAGTCGCTTCCGTCACCACCCGCGGACCGCGAGTGTAGTCACCGTACTCGGCTGTATTGGAAATACTATCGCGCATTTTGGCTAAACCGCCCTCGACGATCAGATCGACGATCAGTTTTACCTCATGTAAACACTCAAAATAGGCTAATTCGGGCTGATAACCTGCTTCTACGAGGGTTTCAAAGCCAGCTTTAATTAAAGCACTTAAACCGCCGCATAATACTGCTTGTTCGCCAAAAAGGTCGGTTTCTGTCTCCTCGCGGAAAGTGGTTTCCAAAACCCCGGCCCGAGTGCCACCAATACCTTTAGCGTAGGCCATTGCCCGATCGCGTGCTTGGCCGGTAGCATCTTGATAGACGGCGAATAAACAGGGGACCCCTTGACCTTGTTCGTAGGTGCGACGGACGAGATGGCCCGGTCCTTTGGGGGCAACCATAACCACATCGACATTATCCGGGGGAACCACTTGACCGAAATGAATATTAAAGCCGTGGGCAAAAGATAACACCTTGCCTGCGCTTAAATTCGGGGCAATTTCGTGGAGATAAATCGTTTTCTGCACTTCATCCGGTAAGAGGATCATGATCCAGTCGGCAATTTTAGCGGCTTCGGCCACATCATAAACCGGAATACCGGCTTCTTTGGCTTTGATGGCCGATTTACTGCCGGGATATAGACCAACAATCACATTAACGCCACTATCCTTGAGATTTAATGCGTGGGCATGACCCTGGGAACCATAACCAATAATAGCGATCGTTTTCCCCGCTAATAAGTCTAAATTGGCATCCTCATCATAGTACATTCGTGCCATCGAACTCGCTCCTTAAATTTTTTTGTCACTGTGCAAACTCCTAATTATACGCGAAAATCACGCCCGTCAGAAGCATTTGATCGCCTATTTCTAGGAGTCAAGAAAAAATAGTGTCGAGAAAATTCAAATTTTCTCGAGATATTTGGGTACTCTAACTAGGGAAAGCTGACTTGATCTAGTGGAGCAGAAGGGGGGGATAATGGCCAATTTTTAGCTTGGACTTGGTTCTTTCACCAAAATTGATTACAATATCATCATCAATAGCTGCTTCCTCTGCTCCTATCCAGTTAGGATTAACCTCGGTCTGAACACAGATAATCAGGTTAATATTAGTGCAGAAATAGCTTCTCCCCCCCTCGATTTTCACCTGTTCTGGGTAAATTACCCAGTTAGGATCGTTGATAGACTGATTTACTGCCTTGATCGATACTAAATAAAATCAGGTGAAAAGATCAAGATTATTGGCTTTGTTGATCACCAATTCCCTTAGAGCTGCCCCAGAAAATCTATGGTAAGTTTTTTTAAGAAGCTATTGACAAAAAAAACTCAAGGTATTGGGTTAGAGATTACCCCAGAGCGTCTTAACGTGGTTCAGATCGCCAAACAGAAACAAAATTATAAATTAGTTAAATGTTGTTCGTCGGATATCCCAGAAGGCATCTTTGAGGAGGGAAAAATCGTCGATTCCGTCGCTTTAGCGGAATTAATCCAAGAAGTCCTCAAGGAAAATAAAATTACTAGCAAACGAGTCGCTACTGCTGTCCCCATGCGCGAGTCAATTATCCGGATTATCCCTATTCCCTCGGAATTGGACGATGAGGAATTGCGCGATCTGGTCTTAAATCATGAAGCTAATTTATACCTTCCCTATCCGCGGGAGGAAGTGGATATCGACTACCAAAAACTGGGCTACTTTCAGGATGAAGACGGGATCGAAAAGGTGCAGGTTTTGCTGGTAGCTACTCGTCGGGAGATCACCGATGCCTATATGGAAACCCTGCAACGGGCAGGATTACAGGTAGATGTGCTAGAAATTAATAGTTTTTCCCTAATTCGGACGATTCGCGATCAGTTGCGACAGTTTAGTTCCAATGAAGCTACCGTTATTGTCGATATAGAATTTGATAACACGGAAATTGCCATCGTGGTGGACGGCGTTCCCCAATTTTCCCGCACTGTCCCCATCGGCACTTTCCAGCTACAAAACGCCATTTCCAGGGCGATGAATTTGCCCACCCCCCGCAGTCCTGAGATTCTTTTGGGGATGACAATCCCGATCACTGCCTTTGATAGTCTTGACACCAATACCGGTGCTTCCAGAACCTTTACTACCGCCGGGATTGCGGCACTGATGCGGGTTTTAGGGGAATTAACCGATGAATTGCGGCGATCGATTAATTTCTATCTTAACCAAAGTGATGAACTGGAAATGGAAATTGTCCAGTTACTTTTAGCCGGTCCCGGGGGCGGTTTAGCGCAACTAGACGAATATTTTACTCAACGTCTCAACGTCCCCACCACGGTAATCGATCCCATCACATCACTGAACTTAGATACAACTCAAGAGATTCCTAATGCCGAAAGACCTGGTTTAGGAACAGTCCTCGGTTTAGGATTGCGGGAGGTTGACAATTAGCTAACGTTTTGGCTCTTCTGGTTTCTGTGTGGAAACGAGGTCTATACTGATAGTTTCTTCGACAAAATAGTCCTAAAAGTGTTACCCGATAAGCATTTCACGATTCCATAAGCAAAAATTATCACACAAAGTCGAGAAGAGCCACGTTTTGTTAACATACACTCACATACGCTACTAATTAGGGTTGGCTGAATAATAGTAAAACCCTTTTAAAATAAGGCTTTTGACCTGTTAAAATCCAATGTTCATGTTGCGAAAATCGGATTGGGACATTCAAAAACCTGGCCTTATTATTTTTTTAGTACATAAACTGGTACAAAGAAGCAGGGCAACAAAGCCTGAAACTCCCGACTCCCGACTCCCGACTCCTGACGACCGGCTACTCACTCCTAACCCCACCAACAAACTTTTTCAGCAAACCCTAAATAAAGAGGTTTTGACAACCAAATTAAAGCATATCTAAAGAGTTTTGGGTTAAAAGTTAAACTTCAGGTTTTCATTCATAACAAATGAACTAACTAATTTTTTGGGGAAAATTAGTTAACCCACGACCATAACATATAATTGATTGGCAAGAGTTCTTTTGATGAAAGGCTATGGGTATCAGCATCCTGAGAATCTGGGCAATCGCAGCTAACAGTTTTCGCGAGGTTATTCGCGATCGCATTCTTTACTTTATCGGGTTTTTTGCCTTGTTGATGGCCTTCGCTTGGCGTTTATTACCAGAAATTGCGGTGGGAACCCATCAAAAAATCTTTCTTGACTTGGGATTAGCCGCTATCGGGTTATTAGGGGTAATTGTCGCGATTTTTGTGGGTACAGGGCTAATTAATCAGGAAATTGACAAGAGAACTATTTTAGTTTTGATTCCTAAACCCCTGAGTCGGGCCGAATTTATCCTCGGTAAACACTTGGGTTTGTCTGGGGTTTTAGCGGTGATGTTGGGGGTAATGTTGGTGATTTACCTGCTGATGTTGCTGGGGATGAAAGTATCTTTTCAAGCTTTACCCCTGATTGTCTCGGTTTTCTATCTCGGTTTGGAATTAATTCTGATTGCAGCCGTGGCGATCGCTTTTGGGGTATTTACCAGTTCGATTTTAGCCACGCTAATGACTTTTGGGGTCTATCTAATGGGTCACATCAGCAAAGATCTGATCCAATTGGGTATAATCAGCAAAAATCCCAATATTCTCGCTATCACCAAAAATATTTATCTAATTCTCCCAGATTTGGAAAGATTGAATTTTAGAAATGAGGCCGTTTATGGTTTGCTCCCTAGTGCTGATGTCTTAATCGCTAATGCCCTCTACAGTCTCGTTTATACTGGTCTATTATTGGGTATCTCCATCCTCATCTTTTCACGACGACAATTTTAAATGGGGTTGCCGAGTCAAGGAATGAATGTCATCGCCATCGATTAGTTTATAGAGATGATTAGCCATGAAATTAAAGGCCCAACTGCATATTTTAAGTCGAGAAGCGGTCAATTACGGACTGGCAACCGTGGTCATGGACGAAGCGGTTAATCCCGTCCTTGCAGCTTTTGCTAGACAGTTAAAACATTTACAATACTATGTAGTTCAGAATAGCCAAGGTGATTGGTTACTAACCACCTTAGCTCATCGGCAGCAGCCAGAACAGGAAAAAAGGGTGATCTATGCTTTTGCTACGGAAAAAATGGCCATATCTGCCCAAAATACTGCTAATTCACCCCTATCAACGCTCCTGATTCCCGTAACCCATCTTTTATTCCAATTATTTGCCGTAGAAAAAGTAGATAGTATTATTTTTCTGGAAAATGCACACACCGCTCAAACAGGAAAAGAAATCTCCCGTATCCAATTAAAGGCTAATATTGAAAAACAACTACAAAAACTGGGGACAATTCCTGCCAATCTTGCTTAATTAGTTATCCTTAATCAAGGCGAATTAGATGTCATACTAAATCCGTTGAGTATAGGCTACATATCAGGAGAGGCAATAGGCACTCTTGCAATAGGCAAAAGGAGAAATAGATAATCAGTCTGTAATAACGAGATTTAGCATTACCACCAGAGACTTTTTAAGCTGGCAACTTGAGTCTAGCCTAATCAGGGAGATTATTTAGAGCCGATCGTATAAACAAGCACCTGAGCCAAACGGCTAGGAGCATATCGGTTACTATAGAGAGTGTCTATTTTCTCAAAACCGACCTATGGTGCGAGAAGATCTTAAGAAAGAATTAGATAAACTAAACGATGATCAACTGAAAAAGATTGCTGATTTCATAGCCGACCTTGAGTTTCAGTCTGGACAAGTCCCATCGTCTGTTCCGCTTTGGCAAAGAGCAACACCATCCCAGAGAGCTAGGGAATTGCGTGAATGGGTGTTACAACTTCCCAAAGATAGTCCGAGTCTAGGAGATGAAGCCTTTAGTCGCGATAGTATTTACGAATGATGACGAGATATTTACTTGACACTAATATTGTTATGCGATTGTGCAATTGTTCCGACCTACAGCATAAGCTGGCAACCAATGCAGTTTCTCGTCTGCTCATGCAATCAGATGAATGTTTCCTTGCGACACAAGTAATAATTGAGTTTTGGGTTGTTGCCACCAGACCAACTGAAGTCAATGGTTTGGGTTGGTCTGTAGAACAAACCAGAAGCATGATAGATCAACTTCTCGCTCGTTTTCCAGTCTTGGCAGAATCTCGGCAGATTTTTACAAATTGGCTGAACTTAGTCACAACTAACAGAGTGATGGGTAAACGCACTCATGATGTTCGTCTCGTTGCGGCTATGCTTGCCAATGAAATTACACATCTGTTGACCTTTAATCCCAGTGATTTTGCGGGTATATCAAGTATTGTAAAGTTTTGTAAAAAATATATGCAAATGACTGCAAACAACTGCTAATATTATGGTTAGTACAAGTTTACGTTGCAGTTCACATGAAACTATCAGATTATGCTAAGAAAAAAGGGATCAGTTATGACACTGCTTGGAGAATGTGGAATCGAGGGCAGTTACAAGGAGAACGTCTTCCTACAGGAACAATTATTATTTTTGAAGATGACCGTTCTTGCGGTGAAAATAAAGTAGCTATTTATGCGCGAGTTTCTAGTTCAGAAAATCAATCTAACTTAGAGACTCAGGCAAAAAGATTGGAAGCTTATTGTATTGCGAAAGGCTATCAAATTGTTCGAGTAGTTAAAGAAGTAGGAAGTGGAGTCAATGATCATCGAAAGCTATTATTAAAACTTCTAGAACAAACTGATTATAATTTGATTGTCATAGAACATAAAGATCGTTTAAGCAGAGTAGGGTTTAATTATCTGAAAGTTCTTTTAACTCAAACAAATAGAGATATAGAGGTCGTTAATCTAGCAGAAGAAAGAAAAGACGATTTAATGCAAGACTTCCTGAGCATAATTACCTCATTTTGCGCTCGATTATACTCATTAAGACAACGAAATAGAAAGATAGAATGTTTAATTAAATGCCTTGAGGAGAATGATGAAATTAGTTCAAAAACATCTAATTAAATTTAATCACAAAAATTATTCAGTAATTGATAAATTAGGATTTTTATCGAAGAATCTGTATAATTGTGCTATTTATTTAAACCGTCAAGTTTTCTTTTCACATCAACCATTTTTAACAATGACTGAGTTACATCATGCCTTAAAAATGAGTCCAGATTATCAAGCCTTACCCGCCAAAGTAAGTCAGTTAGTATTAAAGCAAGTAGAAAAAACCTTTAAATCCTACCAAAAAGCGAAAGAACAATACAAAAAATCGCCAGATAAATTTACAGGAGAGCCTAAGTTGCCAAGATACAAAGACAAGGAAAAAGGTAGAAACGTTTTAACTTATAACTATCAAGCCATTTCTAAAAAAGCGTTGAAGCAAGGTTTAATCAAGCTATCAGGGACTAATTTAGAATTTAAAACTAATTTAAAGGAAGTCTTAGAGGTCAGGATTATTCCTAAATTGGGTGCTTATTGTTTAGAGATTGTCTATGAACAACCATCCTCATCAAGTCAAGAGGGAGAAAGATATGCTTTTATCGATTTAGGCTTAAATAACCTAGCTGCTGTTACCTCTAATATTCCCGAATTTCAGCCAACTTTAGTATGTGGAAAAGCCTTAAAATCCTGCAATCGAAAGTACAACAAGACACTAGCTAAACTCAAATCGGAATTACCCAGTCTCCAGAAGACCAGTAAAAGAATACAAGGTTTAACTTTAAAGCGTAATTGCCAGGTGGATTATTACCTCCACACCGCTAGTAAATATATTATTGATAAATTACTAGCTCATCAAATTAACCTTTTAGTTATTGGTCATAATCAAGGCTGGAAACAAAACATTAATATTGGAGATAGAAATAACCAGTCATTCGTAAATATTCCTCATTCAAGGTTTATCGAACAACTTACCTATAAAGCAAATTTAGTAGGAATAGAGGTCAAAACAACTAATGAAAGCTATACCTCTAAATGTAGTTTCTTGGACTTAGAGTCTATTCAAAAGCAAAAAAGCTATTTAGGCAAGAGAATTAAAAGAGGACTATTCAGAAGCTCGTCGGGTTATTTCTATGGAGCAGATATTAATGGTTCCTTAAATATTGGAAGAAAGGTAGTCGGAGAGGCCGCCTTTAGCGGGAATCCGATAGAGAGGTTCGTAGTTAACCCAGTACGGGTCAAAGCGTACAAAGCTAATTCTAGATGCAATATTTGCGTACAGAATTAGTAACTATTACCATAACTCATCCACAAGATTTGAACCCGTTTGATACTAATGAGCCATAGTGTTGGCGAGCGCCGCATAACTCAATCGTTATCAATAGGGAAAAGTTAATTATCTGCAATGGCCTTTTTTACTCGCACTCACATTACCATGACTGAGCCAACCCGATTAAACTATCACGATACCTATTCTTGTCCCGTCTGTCGCCATGGTAAAATCGCCACTTTACCACTCATGGAAGCCTATGCTTGTAACTTTTGTCAACACATTTTTACTGCTAATTTAGAACAACAGGTTTTAAAAATGGCCGATAGTCAATTACCCTTAACTTGGTATTGGAATGGTAAGTATTGGCAGGGTTTACCGAGAGAAGGAATGGAGATAGCAGGTTTTTACTTAATTATCGGTTTAGGATTTGTGATTTTTCCCACAGCAATCGTGGCTACGGGGGCCTATCTTTTTCCCCCAGTCGAGGGGAGTCCTCTGTCATGGGTGCCTCTATTTTGGTCGATTTTAACCTTTATTTGCCATGGTATTTGTTTACTCTGGTTAATTATCGAATATTATCAGTTTCCCGTTAATATGTATCTACGGGCCTTGGCTCGTCGTTGGCAAAATTCTTTTGTTACCCGATTATTATCCTAACGGTTATTTAATCCTAGAAAGGGGAGCAGGAAGTGGGGTGTGGGGACAAAAAATCTGATAACTGATAACTGATAACTGATTACTGATAACTGATAACTGATTACTGATTACTGATTACTGATAACTGATTACTGATAACTGATAACTGATAACTGATTACTGATAACTGATAACTGATTACTGATAACTGATTACTGATAACTGATTACTGATAACTGATTACTGATAACTGATTACTGATAACTGATTACTGATAACTGATAACTGATTACTGATTACTGATTACTGATTACTGATTACTGATAACTGATTACTGATTACTGATTACTGATAACTGATAACTGATTACTGATTACTGATTACTGATTACTGATTACTGTTCCCTAAATTGTCCCTAAAGGACAAAATTGACCCGATAATTCTAGTTTATTGTTTTGCAGCAGATATAAACCGTACTCAATTCCTTCTACTACTGCTTGATAGGAAGCTTCTAAAATATTACTAGACACTCCCACAGTAGTCCATCTTTGTTGACCGTTACTGGACTCGATTAAAACCCTAGTTTTCGCTGCCGTCCCCGAACCACTATCGAGAATTCTCACTTTATAATCGGTCAGGTGAAAGTTAGCAATTTCGGGATAGAATTTGACTAAAGCCTTTCTTAAAGCCCGATCTAAAGCGGCCACTGGACCGTTACCTTCGGCCACTTCTAATAAATCTTCCTCTTTTACCCGTACTTTAATTGTTGCAATCGCATTACCACTATCCCGCAGCATATCACAATAAACTTGGAATCCTTTTAATTCAAAAAGGTGGCTTCTCTGTCCCAAAGCTTCCCGCATTAATAACTCAAAACTAGCTTCGGCTGCCTCAAATTGATAACCCTGACTTTCCAATATTTTTAAACGTTCCAATATTTGCCGACAGGTGGGATCATCTTTATTTAAATCGATGCCAAAACTACGCGCTTTCGCTAAGACATTACTTAACCCCGATTGGTCAGAAATGACGATGCGGCGCTGATTCCCGATCGCTTCCGGATTAATATGTTCGTAGGTGAGGGGATTTTTCGCCACCGCAGAAACGTGAATTCCGCCTTTATGGGCAAAAGCGGAACGTCCGACGAAGGGAGCATGATCATCCGGGGCTAAATTGACCATTTCGCTGATTTTTCGGCTAGTTCCCGTCAATCGGCCTAATTGATTTTCTTCTAGGCAAGAAAAGCCCATTTTTAACTGAAGATTGGGAATTAAAGTACATAAATTGGCATTGCCGCAGCGTTCCCCATAACCGTTAATTGTGCCTTGAATCATGCGTGCGCCCTCGTTGACTGCCGCTAAGGAGTTGGCTACGGCGGTTCCTGCGTCATTATGGGCATGGATGCCTAATTTAGTCCCATTTTCGTTATCAGGATCGATACCTAATTGCTCCCGCACTTTCTCCACAATAGGGGCGATTTCTTGGGGTAAAGTGCCACCGTTGGTATCACAGAAAACTAACCATTCGGCCCCGGCAGCCCTGGCGGTTTTCAGGGTTAAAAGGGCGTATTCGGGGTTATTTTTGTAACCATCAAACCAATGTTCGGCATCATAAATGACTCGTCTTCCCTGACAGCGTAGATACTCGATCGTATCTCCTATCATGGCTAAATTCTCCTCCAGACTGGTTTTTAAGCCCTCTGTGACGTGCAGATCCCAAGATTTGCCGAAAATTGTCACCCAACGGGTTCTAGCGGCGAGAATGGCGGTTAACATCGGATCTTCTCGGGCTTCGACATGGGGGCGACGAGTGGAACAAAAAGCGACTAATTCCGCTTGTTTTAGGGGTTCTTCGTGCAGTTTCCAGAAAAATTGACCGTCTCTAGGGTTTGCGCCGGGCCAACCGCCTTCGATAAAAGGAATGCCCATTCTATCTAATTCCCTGGCGATTTTAATTTTATCTTCCAGGGAGAGGGAAATACCTTCTCGCTGGGCCCCATCCCGGAGAGTAGTGTCATAGACCCAAATGCGCTTACCATTGTTCATAGAAATAGTCAATAGGTGTTAATATTAATTAATAACTGTAGCGACTTAAAATCACGCCCCTAATGCCTAGAATAACAGTTTACGGTCAAACAATCACCTGCGATCGAGGTGAAAATCTTCGTTCAGTTATCAGTTATCAGTTATCAGTTATCAGTTGTCAGTTTTGAGTCAACAGTATTAAGTGTTAAAGTGTTAGAGTATTAAGTGGCAAGTTCGGAGCCTTCTTTTCACTGATTAATGATTACTGTTTACTGTTCACTGTTTACTGTTCACTGTTTACTGATTAAGGTTATCAAATGAACGAGACAATAATTTTTCGGATATCACCAATAATTCGGGTAACTTTATTAAGTTTATATGTGGCGTTAACCATCCCGTTACCCTTTTTAGCAAAAGTCACTAATTCCCCCGTTAATCCCAATTTTCTTTGGTTAGGAATCAGCTTAGGATTAATCGCTTTATACGGAGCTTTAAGTGAAAGAGTGATTTTATCAGAGACAGGGATACAAGTTACCTATCCCCAATGGTTTCCCGCTTTTCTTCGCTCTGGTTGGTGGTTAAATTGGACAGATATAAAAGAACTTAAATGTCGCAGTACGGGACAGGGTGGTTTAGTTTATTATTTCCTTGATCGCTCCGCGGAAAAAGCCTATTTATTACCGATGCGAGTAGTGGGGTTTAATCGCATGGTCAAAATAATCGAGGAAAAAACTAACTTGGATATGACCGATATTCGCCCCCTTTCTCAGCCTTGGATGTATGGAATTCTTTTTATTCTCACCCTATTTTTATTATTAGTCGATGGGTGGACTATTGCTACGGCGAGAACTATTATTCCCTAATAAATTCGGCTCAAAACGTAATCCACTAGCTCGATTAGCACCTCTTTTGAGGGAGAAGAAGCTAAACAGTCAAGGTGTTTTAAGGCACTTTGACCGTATTGACTGGCTAACTCTTTTGAGCGAGGAATCCCTTGGCTAGAGTGAATAAAATCAAGAGCTTTTTCGATGTCTCCTTCCTGACTAAATTCCCGTTCGATCAACACTTCTATATAGGGATTTTCCTTCATGGCAAAGAGAGCAGGAGCAGTGATATTACCACTGATCAAATCGGAGCCAGAGGGTTTTCCTAATACTTCTGTGGGGGAGGTAAAATCGAGAATATCATCGACGATTTGAAAAGCTAATCCTAAATTGCGACCATAATTATATAAATGATGATTAACTTCAGCCGATTGCTCGCTTAATACCCCAGCGGCTTTGGCACTATTGGCAATTAAAGAAGCAGTTTTGTAGTAACTTTTTTCTAGATAAGCTTCCAGGGAGATACTGGTATCAAAGCGATTAATTCCCTGTTGAATTTCCCCTTCAGCAAAATCGCGAATCACTTCTGAGAGTAATTTTACCACTTCTAAATTATCTAAATTAGCTAGATACCAAGAGGATTGAGCGAAGAGAAAATCCCCCGCTAAAACCGCCACGCGATTGTCAAATAAACTGTTAACGGTGGGAACACTGCGCCGCAATTCTGCCTCATCTACCACATCATCATGGACAAGACTGGCAGTGTGGATCATCTCCGTGATTTCCGCTAATCGACGATGACGGGGAGTGATATCCCGGTCTAACATAGTAGCGCGAGATACCAGCAACACGATCGCCGGTCGAACGCGTTTACCACCAGCCTCGAACAAATGTTCTGCTGCCGCCGCTAAAATGGGATGACGAGCGCCGACGAGATTTTTTAAGTTATCGGTCAAAAGACGGAGATCATCGTCAACGGGTGCGAATAAAGAAGTTGTTGGGATCATTGGTTAGCCAATTGGCGAGATAGTTACGAAAGTTTACATATCCTTACATTTATTTTAAGCTAACCGTCCAGACTAGGGAAGGGGAAGCATCAGTGATCAGTGATCAGTAAACAGTGAGGGGTTGGAGGTTGGGGTTTTGGGGTATTAGTTGAAATTTCCCCATCTCCCCCCACAC
>NZ_JADEVX010000111.1:0-14940 GCF_015207925.1 Microcystis sp. LEGE 00066
ATACTTAATTTGTCCAGCCAACTGTTTTTTTGGGTGATCGCCTCTCCTCAAAAATAGTTACTTTGTACTATATGCCCATGCCAAAATCGGGGTTAATGCTCTATTTATTTCAAAATGAGAATTGCTGATCTTTTTCTTCCTATCAACAAAGCAATAAAGAACTAATTCACTCATAGCTTGACATATAGCTTCGACAAAATCACATAATTGTAGTAACTCATTGGCATTAAGAACGGTATCTATTTCTTTACCATGAGCAGAATTATTACGAAGTTCGATAAAATTCTTTAATTCATTTTCCACACTACCCCTACTATTATTGTCAATAAAATTCTTAACTTTTTTATGATTTTCTATCCATTGCCAAGAATCAGTTGCAGATATGCCAGCATTGACTAAAAGTCTGGTTAATTGCTCTTTTCTAAGATTAGCTTCATGTAACAAAAAAGCGGCTGATGTGAGATTATATCTGCTTGTATTTTGGTATTCAGTATCAAATAAATTTTTGATAATGTCCCTCTCTGAAAGAGAATCGAAGCGATTTATTTTATTTTCATTGCTCAGTAATGTAGCACAACCAGTCTGATGCTGATTTCTTACAGATTCAGGTAAATCTTGATAGCAACTATATAATTGAGGCAGCAAAATAATCCAATCTCTTACTAGATTTTCGACAAAATTTTCGTAAAGAGCATATAACCTTGTGATAGATGAACAATGATCGTTAACTAGCCACTTTCTTGTTAGAGGAGCGTTTGCTTGAAGATATTTTAAGTCTTCTGTGTTGAGTTGTGAAGGATTATCCGCAATAATTTCTCTAAGTTTTTCACTGATATTAATTATTGATTGAATGGTCTTTATCTCATCCTTTAGGTTATTTAAAAGTCCTTCAAACATTCTCAAATACTCTGCTTAAGAACTCGTTGAATCAGAGAATCAAAAATTTGAATACGAGCTTTAATATCATCTTTGGTATCCCCTTCTCCGGTGAAAAGTCCTTTTTTTAATTTTTTATCTTGATGAGTAATTCCCTGGGAATCTTGAGTAAATAAGCTGATAGTTTCATCAATTATCGCTGATTTTCTAGTAATTAATTCTTGATAATCAGATAAATGGTTACTGAAACTGATCATCACTGCATCATAGTAAACTTTATAAGCTTTCGATTTATGTGTTTTGGTTTTACTATCGAAAGGCTTAAATAACTGATCCTGATAAATGTTAGATACTAACTCTATAGTTTGGTTAAATACTTGCTCGAACTCTTGGATATTCTCGTCGGAAAAATTAAGACTTTTTTTCATCATATAATTATCCAGATATTTAGATAAATTACCGGTATATTGGTCAATATCCCTCAAGGCAAAAAAACGGAGGATTAATTCTACATCTCCCATCTTTTCATAAAATCGATTTTTTTTGAGTTTTTCTTGATTATAAATAGGAATATTCCAAGCTTTAGCAAAAATATTATTCTCAGAAAGCTTCAATAAAAGTTGATTGAATTTCCCAGAGTAAATACAGTTTCTTATTTCTTGGCGACTCAAACCTACACCTCCTGTATTGAGGCGTTCAAAAACCAGTTGTTTTAAAGATAAAGCTTCCTCTATATCCGATAGAGACTCGGTAATAACAACTATAGTTGAAATGGCGCGTCGATTGATGCCATCTTTGATTTTTGCAGGAAGACTTTCATAGGTTCTTCCTTCTAATTCAGGCCAGATCTCTAACCCTGTTAATTCTAATTTGTTGTTATAAAAATTATCAATTGCTGTGATTCTTTGTTGACCATCCATTACTTCATAGGAGTTATAGGAAGTTTCATAGAGAATCAGAGGAGGCACGGGAATATTCATCAAAAAAGATTCAATCAGTCTCGATTGTTTTTGTGCGTCCCAGCGATCCCGTCTCTGGTAGAAAGGACGCTTTTCCATATAGTTAGGTTTCTTTAAAGAATCAGCAAAACTAGGCAATTTTTCTCGATTTATTTCTAATAATATTCTTCGTTCACCTTGTTCATATTTTTCATTAATTTCATTATCTGATAATTTTTTAACATCCTTTCGGGAACGTTTTTGCCAAGGATTTGTTTTAGTTTGTGAGATTGTCATAATTTCCCACCAGAGGGGTACAAATTGATATGACTGGACTTCCCTCATTCATTTTTAAGCATAGACTGAGGATATATAGGAAAATTAAGAGTTATTGGTAATCTTCCCAGATAACTCCCAAAAGTTAATTCTCTTAAATTGACAACTGGTCACTGATAACTGATAACTGGTAACTGATTAGGATTTTTGGCTAAAATAGGCCTCTAGCGCCTCATTGATGATTTGATTCATCGGCCGTTTTTCCGTTTCCGAAGCTTCCTTGAGACGGACAAACATATCATCGGGGACGCTGACACGGTTTTGATTTTTACGCACGCGTTTGGGTTTTGATTCAGTGGTAGTAGTTTCGGTCATTTTAGGTGTGTAGGTGGCTGAAAATGCTTGTAAAGCAGGGAAATTGACTCGATGACAGAATTCTCCGAAGGTTTCGTTATTTTGTTGATCCTGTTGGAAGTAAACGAAAATCGGTTCTAAGACCTTTTCTAGATCATCGATCGCCATTTTATCCAAATAGGGGCGCGCTAGTCGAGTTTGATCGGCTGTTCCCCCCAACCAGAGTTGGTAGGAATTGGGAGCGCTACCCACAAATCCTAATTCTGCCATATAGGGACGCGCGCAGCCATTAGGACATCCTGTCATGCGGATGACAAATTCCTCTTTGGATAATCCTAAGCGATTAAGCAGGGTGCGAATGCGTTCAATCACGCTGGGTAAAATTCTTTCTGACTCGGTAATCGCTAATCCACAGGTGGGCCAAGCGGGACAGGCCATGGCATAACGGGTTAAAGGGTCAATTTCAGCGGGATTGGTGATAATTCCGTGTTCTTTCAGGATCGCCTCGATCGCTTGCTGATCCTTGGGTTCGATTTCGTAGAGAATGATATTATGGTTAGCCGTCAAGCGCATGGGTAGCTCAAAACGCTCGACAATCACCTTTAAGGCGGTTTTTAGCTGAAAACTGCCTTCATTTTTGACCCGGCCATTTTCCACAGAAAGACCAAAAAATAATTTTCCGTCTCCCTGTTCATTCCATCCCAAAAAGTCTTGATATTTCCAATCGGGGAGGGGTTGGTAGGGGGCAATTTTTTGGCCGAAATAACCCTCAACAGTGCTGCGGAATTTTTCTACTCCCCATTCTTCGAGGATATATTTCATTCTCGCATGACGACGATCGCCGCGATCTCCGTAATCCCTTTGGGTTGCCACGATCGCTTTTACCAGATCATATACCTCCTCTTTGCTCACATAACCGATCGCATCGGCCATTCTGGGGAAAGTTTCTTCCTTATTGTGGGTTCTTCCCAGTCCACCCCCCGCAAGGATGTTAAAACCCTGTAATTGACCGTTTGCGTCGGTAATCACCACTAAACCGAGGTCATTGGTGTAGATATCGATGGAGTTGTCCCCCGGCACTGTGACACCGATCTTGAACTTACGGGGCATATAATGTTGACCGTAGATCGGTTCGATCGGATCCTTTTTGTTAATGCCATTTGTATCTTTTTGTCTCGATGCCTTGACTTCTGGTGCTTCTTCTGCACTGATCACTTTTTCGCCATCGAGCCAAATTTCGTAATAGGCTCCAGTTTGGGGAGTGAGCAAATCGGCGATATTATTGGCATATTCCCAAGCATAGCCGTATTCGGGGCGATTTTTGTAGGGGGCTGGCGGTGCAGTGACATTGCGGTTAACATCACCACAGGCCGCTAAAGTGGATCCCATACTGCGGATAATTTCCCCGAGGGTTGCTTTGAGATTTTTCTTTAAAATGCCGTGTAATTGGAAGCCTTGGCGAGTTGTCACGCGTAAAGTGCCGTTACCGTAGCGATCGGACAAACTATCGAGGGTAAGATATAGTTGCGCGGGAATAAACCCCCCCGGACTGCGGGTACGCAACATCATTTGATAGTCTTTTTCTTGACCTTTGGCTCTATTGTCGCGATTATCCTGTTGATAGGAACCGTGAAATTTGAGGATCTGCACCGCCGCATCGGTAAAATGGGTTGTATCTTCGAGGAGTTCACTGGCCAAAGGTTCTCGTAGATAATTACTGCGTTCTTTGATACCTTCGACTTTAGAAACCTTGGCGGTAGGAGAAATAGGAGTTGTAACCATCGTCTAACAGCACGATAACCTGTGGATAGGTCTTAGGAATTTAGACAAGCTCGATCGATCCTAAGAAGTTTTACTAACATGATCTCTAGAGTTCGTTCCAGACTCTGAGGTTTACAGTAGCGATCGAGACATTAATTCTATCTTAACTTCTTACTGTCCCCCGCGAACGCCATCTACCGATCGAATTTTTATGACCAATTCTCCTAACATTAAAACGGTTATTAGTCAAGAACCCTACATTATTCTTAACAATCAGGGAGAAATTCTCCCTTCTATTAATCTAAGTCGTCCTAATTATAAATTGGGTCGGGATGGTCAACAGGTGGATTTAGTTGTTCCCCAACACTGGACGGTGGTGAGTCGAGTCCAAGCTTGTTTTCGTCGTCAGGGAAATGATTACTATATCTACGATGGAGACGGGACTAATCCTAGTTCCAATAAACTTTTTATCAACAATCGCGTCATTACTCCCAAAGATGGCTATCTTTTACGAAATGGAGATGAGATTAATATCGGTCAAGATGTCAAAAATTGGGTCAAGATTACCTATTATCATCCTAACCAACCAGTAAAAAGCCCACCTTTAGCTTTTAAATCGGTTTCCCTAAGCAATCGCAGTGTAGTTTTAGGACGAGATAATGCTGCCACTGTGGTTTTAGACGCACCGACAATTTCTCGACAACACGCGATTATCGACAGCGATAACCAAAATCGTTATATTCTCCACGACAAAAGCACCAATGGAGTCTTTATCGACGGACAAAAAGTATCGGGTAGTGCCATTTTAACCAACGGTTGTACGGTGAGAATCGGCCCCTATAGTTTTCGGTTGCAGGGAGATGAATTGGTTTTATTAGATACGGGGGATAATATCCGTCTGGATGCCGAAAATATCGTCAGGATGGTGCGGGATAAAAAGAAACGACCTTTGATAATTCTCAATCATATCTCCTTACCGATCGAACCGAGTCAATTAGTGGCAATTGTCGGGGGAAGTGGTGCGGGAAAATCGACTTTATTAAAGACTTTATTAGGAATTGAACCCACCACCTCGGGAACTGTTTATCTGAATGGGGAAGAGCTGCGCCAGAATTTTAATATCTATCGCACCCAAATCGGTTATGTTCCCCAATACGATATCGTTCACAGGGATTTAACCGTGGGAGAAGTGTTATATTATGCTTCTAAATTAAGGCTACCTCCGGATCTTAATTGCCAAGAAGTGATCGAGAAAACCCTGCAGCAGGTGGAATTGTTAGAAAGAAGAAATACTTTAGTCAGAGACTTAAGCGGTGGTCAATTAAAAAGGGTGAGTATTGCGGTAGAATTATTAGCCAATCCCAAATTATTCTTTTTAGATGAACCCACTTCGGGATTAGACCCCGGTTTAGATAAAAAGATGATGGAATTGCTGGCAAAATTGGCCAAAGAAGGCAGAACAATTCTCCTAGTCACCCATGCTACTAATAATATCAATCTCTGCGATCGATTAGTTTTTCTTGGTCAAGGAGGCAATTTATGTTATTTTGGTTCTCCGGGGGAGGCCTTAAATTTTTTCTCTTTACCTCAGGGGGATTTTGCCGATATTTATATTCATCTGGAAACTAGCGAAAAAGTTGAGCAAGAATGCCAACGTTTCCAAAAATCCGACTACTACAAAAATAATATTGAAGCAAGAATCGGTAAAATATTTCAGCAAAATCATAGTAAACCGCAACAGGTTCAACAATCTTTTTGGTCGCAACTACAGGTTTTATGTCAACGCTATAGCCAATTAATTATCCGCGATCAGGTTAGTTTAATTTTATACCTATTAACCGCCCCGATCGGAATTTTATTAATGGCCATGGTTTTAGGTAACGAAAATCCTTTATTTTTGGGGGATAATCCCAGTTTTAATCAGGCTATCCAATCGGCACCTTTAGCATTAAAAACTCTCTTTGTTTTTACCTGTGCGGAATTGTGGGTAGGTTTTGCCTGTTCCCTACAGGAAATTGTCAAAGAATCGCCAATTTATCAGCGAGAAAGATTAGTTAATCTGGGATTATTACCCTATTTATTCTCAAAAATTATGGTTTTAGCAGCCTTAGCTTTTCTGCAAACAATTGTAATTACCTGCGTAATATTTTGGGGATTTACTGACCCGCAACCAGAATTAATGACTTGGTTAATTGGCTGTTTTATTACTACATTTTTAACTATATTTGCGGCAATTAATCTCGGTTTATTAATTTCTGCTGGCGTTAATAATATCACTCAAGCAAATAGTGCCTTACCTTTAATTTTAATTCCTCAGATTATCTTTGCTGGGGTATTATTTAACTTAGAAGGTCTGGGAAAATATCTATCATGGTTGATGATTAGTCGCTGGTCGATTGGTGCCTATGGGGTATTAGTAGAGGTGGAAGCTATGATTGCAGAAGCAAAAGAACAAAATAGTTTTAATTTCCCTTTACCCTTTGAGGATACCAATCAAGTTTATCAATTATCTATCAATAATTTGTTATTGAATTGGGGAGTATTAATTCTTCATTCTCTTATTTATTTTCTCCTTACCTATTGGTTGCAAAAAAGAAAAGATATTTTATGATCTAAATTATGAATGATAAATGATAAGTAGGGAGGCACAATTATTGGTAGGATGGGTTAGCGGTAGCGTAACATAATCGGGGGTTGGGTTTCATGCTTCAACCGAACCTACATTCTAAATTATAACTGATAACTGATAACTGACTCCTAACCCTACTTAATTTAACTTCAGATCAAGAGCGATCGGACATTCCACTTTCGTTCCCCCTAAACCGCAGTAACCGCCGGGATTTTTCGCTAAATACTGCTGATGATAAACTTCAGCATAATAAAATTCAGGTGCGTCGATAATTTCCGTGGTAATTTGACCATGGCCCGCTTTATTGAGAGCTTCTTGATAGATCGATCGAGATTTTTCCGCTAATTGCTTTTGCTGGGGATTATAAGTATAGATACCCGATCGATACTGAGTTCCCGTATCATTACCCTGACGCATTCCTTGGGTGGGATTATGACTTTCCCAGAAAACCTTTAACAGTTGTTCGTAGGAAATCACACTGGGATCATAGACCACTAAGACCACTTCATTATGCCCAGTCATGCCGGTACACACTTCCTGATAGGTGGGATTGGGGGTGATACCAGCCGCATAACCCACGGCCGTGGTGTAAACTCCTTCTAATTGCCAAAATTTCCGCTCTGCTCCCCAAAAACAGCCTAAACCAAACATTGCGGTTTCCATACCGCCGGGGAAGGGGGGCTGCAAAGGACGACCGTTAACGTAGTGGGTGCTAGGTACGGGCATTTTTTCCGATCGCCCGGGTAGTGCTTCCCTTGCCGTGGGCAAAGTTAATTTTTTTCCGAATCCGAATAACACCATAATTAAGAATTTGTCCAGAAAGTTTTACCTTACTTTACATTGTCGCTTAATTTTGGCGATTTCAGTGGTCAGATTAGAGTTTTCAGTTCACTGATTACTGTTCACTGAAAAAGAGCCGCCGCTGCCGGTTCAAATTAACCAAAGTGAGGCATAAGAGTCAAAACTCCCAAGTCTAAATCTTTACTATCGATCGATTTTGCCTCGTAGAGGGCTAACATATCGTTTAATTGGGGATTACCGCAGGAGGAACCGGTTACGCCCATGGCAATAATCAAACCACAATAACCTTCGGTATTTTTGATGCGTTTTTGCCAATTGCGGCGAGCATTACGGTGGTCGGGATCATCTTGCTCGAATTCCCCAAAGAGATAGAGGTCCCCATTAGCCATTTTCAGAATCCCCAGATCATAACGGGTATCTTCTAGGGGATCTTCGCCGGGGTTAAAACCAATGGCCGCCAAACCGCCAGCTTGTTCGATTTTTTCGATAATTTCCTTGGCTTTTGGTCGGGAGGTCTGGATCATCACCACGGGGAAACCCTCCCCTTTTGTGGGTACGGATTGGGGTTGATAATGGATTTTCGGGCGACTGCGAATTTTATCTAATAATTGCCAGGGAACCATTCCCAGACTCAGATGTGCATTATCAGGGACTAGATTTTCCTTGAGTACGGATTCTTCCTCATCATCATCCTCATCGTCGTCCTCCTCCTCTAAGAGTTGCATAAATTCCGCACATAGATCGGGCATCGTAGCCACCGTCACGGCCACGGTTTCCCCTTTTGCTTGTTCGGGATCGAGGGGAATGCGAAAACGACGCTGTAATTCTCCGATCGGTTCTTCGGATAAAGCGGATTGATTGCCTTTAAAAAAGCGCAACAGAGCTATTAAAGCTAAATATACAGTGATGGCTTCTTCTTCATCCAAATAGGGGCGAATACCTTCGTAGGGATGCACGCTGCCGAAAACTGGATGGATTTGGGAGGGGGCAGCCGAGGCCAGATCGTAGTCATCCTCATCATCGTCCTCATCATCATCGGCCAATTCGTAGCTTAAAAACCAGCAATCTTGGGAAAGAAAGGCTTTTTCTAATCTTTCCATCGATTTTTCTTCTAAAGCGGCCTGCCGGAATTGTTTGAGGGATGCTAGGGAACGATAGAGAATGACTCCGTATTCCCGACCGAGCATTCCCATGACACAGGCGTAAAGATTCGGGAAATCGGGGCGATCAATCTTAATTTCCAAAATATCGTAATCAGCCAAACAGGACCAGGGTTCAGCTTTCCAAATTTCGTGAGCAGTTTTCACTAAAGCGGACTGCCAAGCGGGGGGAATTGCCGGGGGGCGGTTATTTTGGAATTCGTCGAATCCACGAAAGAGATCATCGATCAGGGGCAAATTGGGGACATAATCGATGGTGATATCGAGATCTTGTAGTACCCCACGCAGAAAAAACTGTGTTTCTCGATCGCGGACGATAATTTTTTTCGGTCTAGCTGGCCGGGCGGGATTTTGCGGTGTTTCGATGGCGCGGATTAAGGTTCTCACCATGGCCTCCGGTCCGGTTTCGGGGGAAACTACTTCCATAGCGCGTACACAGCCCTCGCTACCATCCACCCAGATCACGCACTCGCCACCGCTTTCTTGATTTGGTTCTAGGGTAGCCCGGGGCATTTTCTCGGATAAGGATAAAGCACGACGATCTCCTTCCCAAACACTGGGAATTTGTGGAATTTTTTTGAGGCGGCTTTGGGTGGTCCGGGGCAGAAGATTCATCGGGAAATTTAGGGGTAGCTGTGTTAGGATTTTAACCTTTTCTTTTCAAGGATTCCATAAGAATTATTCTATCGATTTAGTCGATAACTTGATAAATAAACCGGAAACCTGACCAAGTTCCCAGATCAAAGGCGTATTCATCAATTACACTGCCAGAATTATCCGTTTTTAAGCCTAAATCTAATTTTAGATCGCTCCAGAAAGCTCTGGCTATTTCTAGGGGGTTAGTCAGGGTGAGCAGTTGGCTGGCTTCTCCCTTGAGGCTTTGAGTGGCATTGAGAAGGGTCAAGGTTTTCGGGAAAGGATGGCGACTGAGGATCAGTATATTCTCTCTGATGCCCTTGGGTTGACTAATTTTCCAATGCCCTTGGCGGTCATTGGGGATGGTGGCCTTGGTTTTGGCCGCCACGACAAAGGGGGCTAATGGACTGGAATTGGTGGAATTATCGGGGTTTTCTGAACGGGAACAGTATAAAAGCGGTTGGCGATCGCTGTTGAGGACAAGGATCATTGCGTAGAGGGGTTGTTCTTCTTGATTTTCGATTTGATAGCGAATTTCCGTCCCGACGGGCAGAATTAAGTCATTTTTAGCGGTATTAGTCCCCCTGCTACCCGGTATTTTTTGGGTTTGTACCGTGGAGATATAGGTTTGATCGAGGCTTTCTAGGGTGACAATGACGGCTAAACCGGAGGATTCTTGATTGATCAATAAGTGCCACAATTTGCGGGCTAGCAGGGTTTCTAGTTGCGATTGCAGTCGTTTGATCCCCGATTTAATTGCTTCGTTGGCCGCCCCTAAACTACCGATAATTAGGGAGCCATTGGCAGATAATAACTGATAATTGCCAGTTTCTTCGCTACCAACTCGACTTAAGAGACAATCTACCGTTTGTTCACCAATGTTAACCACGGCGGCTACATCGGGCAAACTGGCAAAGGTACTGGTGGCATCTACCCGTTCGATCCGGGTTAAGTTACTATCCAAACCGACGATTAAACCAATTTGACTGGGAAAAACCCGCAATTTTTCCTGTAGAATCTGTCCTATTTCTAGGGAGGCGGTTGGTGATAATAATTGCGCTTTGGCTTTTAAACCCTGACGGGAGAGAATTTGTAGGCTGATTTCCTCCCCAGTCGCCTCAATAAAGCTCAAACAGGAGTTAATTCCGTAATTTTCTAGGATTTCTAAGGGCAGGCCGACCAGATTGACTTCTAGGGTGCGTTCATCAATAAGATTTGTAACAATTGCCGCTCCACCCCTTGACTTTTCTGGCTGTATATGATATGGCGGCGCAGAATTATTTTGATTACCGGTCAGGATTGCCGGCTGCTGTTGTTCACTGCTGTGACTAGCGACGAGATGACGGAGATGGGGAAAAGCGATCGCAATTGTCGGACTGGGGCAAGCTTGCCAGAGATACTGGGTGAGATCATAGGTGAATAAGCCAGCATTAGGGCTATTACCGCTCAATTCCAGGGCGAGTTGCTCCGGTTTAGCGGCAGCGAGAATAACGCCGTTACTAGGCTTATTTTTGAGATTAAAACGGGTTTTAATATCGGCAGCGAAAGTTAACTCGGCGGGGTTAAGATCAGTCAGGCTTTCGGGATAGGAACGAACGCGAAGATTACCGAGATAGGGCTGAGGTTGGGGGAGATGACTACTATCAAAAATCAAGCTACACTTATCCGTAGCTAGACAGCGAGCCATCAGCAGGATATTTTCCTTGATTAAAGCATTTTCTGACCCATCAGCAGTAATAAAAACCTCTTTTCCGGCCCCAACACTGCCATAACCACTAAAGTGAAAAATTACCACATCCCCCGCCCTGGCTTGGGCGATCAGGTGTTCTAAAAAAGCCGCTTCGATCGCTTCTCGACTGGCTTGTTGTCCCGTTAAAGTTACTATATCAGCATCCTGAAAACCAAAACGATAACGGAGAAGGTCTTTTTGTAACTCCACATCGGTAAGACAACCGGGCAGCGGCGGAATATTCGCCCCATACTGGTCAATACCGACTAAAAGAGCCAATTTTCGGGGATTAGGGGCGGCGAGAGCAGCCAAATGACGATTAAGAGTCCCTTGACTAATAGCCAAAGTCAGCAACCCCCAACCTGTCTGCTGGATCAATTCTCGCCTAGTTATGTTCATGATCCTTGCATAGCCCGGATTAATTCGGCAGCCACTTCTGGACGGGAGAATTCCGGGGGTGGTAATTCTCCTTTGCGCAGCAGTTCCCGGACTTTCGTTCCCGAAAGGTGGATTCTTTCTTCCGGTAAACTGGGGCTAGTTTTGGTGGTTGCCATTCCCGAAGTGCGGGTACAGTAGAAAGCGTGTTCAAACTTCATCGGTACGATTCCCAATTCCCCCGGCTCGAACTCATCAAAGATATACTGAGCATCGTAGGTTCCGTAGTAGTCGCCGACTCCGGCATGGTCACGACCGACGATAAAATGGGTACAACCGTAGTTTTTACGGATAATAGCGTGGAAAATTGCTTCCCGGGGACCCGCATAACGCATAGCTGAGGGGTTGATAGCTAGAATAACGCGATCTTGGGGGAAGTATTTATCCATCATGATCTCATAGCAACGCATCCGCACATCGGCCGGTACATCATCGCTTTTGGTAGCGCCGACAAGGGGATGCAAGAATAAACCATCTACCACTTCTAGGGCGCATTTTTGAATGTATTCGTGGGCCCGGTGGATGGGATTACGGGTTTGGAAACCGACAATCGTTTTCCAAGCTTTTTCGTGGAACATCTTGCGCGATTGCAGAGGATCGATCTGATATTTGGGAAACTGAGGATGAGGATCGCGCTGAAGTAACCATATTGGACCTGCGAGGTTAATTTCTCCCTGTTCGTAGAGGACTTTTACCCCGGGATGTTTCTGGTCGTCGGTACGATAGACGTTAACTGCTTCGTGGGCCTTATTATAACGGTATTTTTGGGTTAGTTCCAGGACTCCGACAAAGTTGCCTTCGCTGTCGTCTAAACGAATCCAGTTGCCTTCTTTGAGAGGATCCGCCACTTCTTCGCTAACGGAAAGAGTCACGGGAATTGCCCAGGGTAAACCATTGATTAGACGCATATCATCGACGACTTTTTCGTAGTCGTCCTGTTCCATAAAGCCTTTGAGGGGACTGAAACCACCAATAGCAATCATAACTAAATCCGAGAGCGCTCGTTCATCTAGGGAAACTCGCGGTAGTTTTTCAGCTAGGGCCAGAAATTCGGCTTTTTCGGCTGCGGTAGCAATACGATTAATTAATTGCCCACCGTGGGGCGCGATTCCTTCGGTCAGTACAGTCATAAAAATTTCTTTACATTGTCACGGTTTATCCTATCAGAAGTTGGTTAAAGCTCTATGGGATTCCAATAAAAAGGCTTGTACTGAAACAGTACAAGCTCTTACCTTAGATTGAAAAATTTAGATATTAGGCAATTACACTGAAGTTGCTTTGGTTGACTGTGGCCAGAGTGGTAGAGGTAGAACTTAAGGTGGCCAGAAGGTTAGCACCTGTACCGAATACGGCGGTATTAAAAGCATTACTGGTGTACCATACCTCCACCCCTGCAGCCGTGCCAACACTCAAAATTGCCGCATTAGAGAAGGCCCCCGCAAGAAATGCCGCACCGGCGGCAGCAACCAGGGAGTCACCTTCACCGTAGCGACGAGCGGAGAGGCTACCGCGAGATAATCCGGCAAAACCAGAAGATCTTAACTGAATTCGATCAACAGAGATGAAATCAGTGATCAAATCTGCTCCTTCAGAAGAGGAATTGTAGATGTAAGTGTTAGTCCCTGTTCCTCCAGTGAGAGTATCTGCCCCAGCACCACCCACAAGAGTATCGTTACCGCCACCAGCACTGATTACATCATCCCCGCTACTACCGTTGAGAATGTTGGCTTGAAAATCGCCAGTAATTGTATCATTGCCGCTAGTCCCGATGACATCATCAAAATTGAGAAAAGTCCGATTGATGGTGGGAAAAGGACCAAAAACAGAAGCCCCACCCGTGGAGAGATTGATAGAAAGGGAAGCTCCCAACGAAGCAGTGCTGGAATCGATAGTATTACCGCCCACCAGAGGATTGGCAATAATCGTCTCCATACTGATCGTATCATCGACCCCTGCAAACCTTTTCTCAACGATTCCCGTCGGTTTGACAGTAATCGCTCTTCTTAATCCCCGATAGTCGGCGGTATCATTGCCTGTTCCCCCCTCAAGGGTATCGTTTCCTGTCGTGCCGAAAAAGGTGTCATTGCCTCCATTTCCTCGCAAAAGATTATTTTGACTATCACCTTTTATGAAGTCATCTTGATTAGTTCCTGAGACATCATCGAAGTTGTTAACAGTAAAGTTTAAAGCACCGAGAAGAGGAACATTTCTGACGGTTAAACGGGAGGTACTGAGATCAACCTCGATAAATGAGGGGGCAGCGGCTGTGGAAGCATCAATTAAATTATTACTAGCAAAAGGATTGGCAAGAATTCTTTCAACAGAAGTCAGTTGATCACTGCCGAGACTACCTTTCAAGATTTTGCCTGTGGGCAAAATAGTAATACTCTGTGGAACAGAGACTCTTGAGGAAAAAGGGTTGCGAAGATTGCTGTAGTCAGCAGTGTCAAAACCACTGCCACCGTTGAATATGTCGTTGCCGCTACTACCAATAAAGGTATCGTTAAAACTGGTCCCCACAAAGTTGTCGTCAAATATAGTTCCAAAGAAAACTGCCATTAGTTACAAACCTCCGATTTGGTCTTTTCAAAAAAATATAGAGCCAATAGTTATAAACATTGAACAAGCTTTTAACAGCATTGTTGGTTAGGGAAAAATTTGCTGATGTTTCACATTAGCTTTTAGGCAATATCACAACGTCAGAAGACTAGCAATCAAAAGGGATACCATAAAGTTCTGTTAAGTAGTTTTCTTAGTCAGTAGTTAGGGAATGAGTCAAAATAACTCAAGGCAAATTATTTCGGCTTTTCCATGAACTCTGAGAAATACTAACTTAATGTTGTGTTTAGTTTTAGAATGTAAACTTATATTAAGTTGTGTTTCAAATGTTGTCAAACTCTATATAAAGTTTAAATAAGCAGTTTATCGGGGAAAATTGTTGAATTCGGTTTTTATGTCCAGAATCGTACTTGCCACTGCTAATATCGTTGATTATCATTATCAAGGAAGAATCCGGTTACTGCGACGATCTGCTGAAGGCTCAATAGCTACTGACTGGAAGCCTGATATCACGCCGAAGTCTGACCGTCGAAGCCTTTTGCTTATCCTGATAAGTAGCCTATACTCAACGAATTTAGTATAGTTTACCCGCTAATAGTCCCAGGTCACTCGATCGCATCCATGTTCCTATCTATCCCCAAACTCCCCAACCCTTAATCCTATCCATTAGTCACATCTTTCTTAACATAAAATTTGACAAAAAGAGAAAAGTGTGCAAGATGGCTCAAGGAGGTTCTATGGGGGGACTAATTTGATGAGATAGTTTCCAAGTCTGGCTGATATCAT
>NZ_JADEVX010000321.1:0-2319 GCF_015207925.1 Microcystis sp. LEGE 00066
GGTGTGGGGTGTGGAGTGTGGGGTGTGGGGAAGGAAACCTCTTTCGTCTCTGGTGGTGAAAATTTTTTCATCGGGACTGTCTCCTGTTTTTTAACAACAGAATCCTGTTTCTTCCCTGCTGCCTCCTGTTTCCTGTCCCCCGACTTGCCGGTGCGAATTTTTGTCCGTCTGCTATCGGCGAATTTTTTCTTTAAAGAGCGCAATTCTTTTTTCAGAGACTTGAGAAACTCCTGACGGTTATGGAGGAGGGTTTCCAATTGTTGAATTTTTGTTTGTAATTCCGTCGCTTCCGTCTCTAACTTTTGTCTTTCCAAACCGGTTAAACGACGCAGAGGCATAGCTAAGATAGAATCAGCTTGAGGGTCACTAATGCCCAATTCTGCCTGAAAACGATACTTAGCCGTCGTCCCATCGGGAGCATTTTTGAGAATATCCACCACTCGATCGATATTCTGCAAAGCTAATAATAAACCCTCCACTAAGTGTAAGCGATCGCTGGCCTGTTGCAACTCATCGCCATACTGACGGGTGAGAGTCGTTTCTCGAAAGCGCAAGAATTCCTGTAAAACTTGTTTTAAAGACAACTGCCGGGGTTGATTATCGACCAAAGCGAGGATAATCGCCCCAAAATTAGTCTGTAGGGCCGTTTGTTGGTATAAAGCGGCCAAAACCTGCTGCGGTTGACTTTCCCGCTTTAATTCAATCACCACCCGAATGCCTTCGCGATTGCTTTCATCGCGGATATCGGCAATTCCCTCCAATTTCCCTAAATTGACTAATTCGGCGATTTTTTCAATCCATGCCGCCTTATTCACCTGAAAAGGCAACTCAGTAACCACAATTGCCGTCCTTTCCCTTCGGCGCTTGCCCTCAATAATAATGGTTTCAGTTTTCGCCACTCCGCGCACGGGAATAATCCCCCTACCGGTGCGATAAGCCTCGCGAATGCCGGTATCATCTAAAATCTCGCCTCCCGTGGGAAAATCGGGACCGGGGATAATTTCTACTAACTTTTCCTCGCTTAAATCGGGATTATCGATCAAAGCGATTAAACCTTCCACCACTTCCCCTAAATTATGGGGAGGGATATTAGTCGCCATCCCTACCGCAATACCCGAACAACCATTAAGAATCAGTATCGGTAACTGAGCGGGTAAAACAACGGGTTCCTGTTGAGAATTATCAAAATTACTGCTAAAATTAACGATAGCTTCGCTAATTCCCCCTAAAACCGCCTGATCACCGATGCCGGCCAAACGGGTTTCTGTATAACGCATGGCCGCCGGGGGGTCGTTATCGATCGAACCAAAGTTACCATGGCCCGATAACAGTGGGTAACGACTGGAAAAATCCTGTACCATACGAACCAGTGCCTCGTACACTGACTGATCGCCATGGGGATGATATTTACCCAAGACATCCCCCACCACCCGCGCACATTTACGAAAAGGGCGATCGGGGGTTAAGCCCAGTTCGTGCATAGCGTATAATATGCGACGATGGACTGGTTTTAAGCCATCCCGTACATCCGGCAAGGCTCGCCCCACGATCACACTCATGGCATATTCTAGATAGGAGCGTTCCATCTCTTGGTGTAAGGCCGTGGGTATAATTTGACCACTAGCTAAGAAATCCAGTTGTTTGGCCATGAGTCTCTCGTTTTCAATCTGTCTAGCTGTGAATCATAAGGCATTTTGCCCTTTTTAACCTCGTTTATCCCTGAGCATCCCTATGACGACTGTTTTGATTGTAGAAGACGACCCGATTAATTTTCGCGTTTTTGCCAAAATTTTGACCAAACGAGGTGGTCTAGAGGTTAAAGGGACCGAAGATGTGGAAGAAGTGCTTCGTATTGCTCGGGACAAGAAAGCGGATGTGATCTTAATGGATGTCTCTCTCTCCCATAGTGTCTATGAAGGGAAAGCGGTAGATGGCATTAAAATCAGCCAAATTCTCAAAGCTAACCCCGAAACCGCCGATTTACCCGTTATTCTCGTCACCGCTCACGCTATGGAGGGCGATCGAGAGAATTTTCTCAAGCAGAGTCAGGCCGATGGTTATATTTCTAAACCGGTGGTTGATCACCAAGCTTTTGTTGAGCAAATTTTGGCGATCATCGATCAGAAGCCGGTCTAAGCTTTGAGTCTTCTTTTGTTAGTATATCAGTATTGATATAGGGTTTGCTGAATAAATCTAAAAACCTTGTTGGGTAATAATTTTAGACCTTTTATCAATCAAAAAGTACCAGATCTGGGAGTGATCGGGGGGAAAATCCCTAGACTTTTTCCCTGAAAATTAGGTAATTGACCCCCTCAAAAC
>NZ_JADEVX010000112.1:0-14727 GCF_015207925.1 Microcystis sp. LEGE 00066
ATTCAATTCGATTACTAATTCACTACCTAAAATTTGAGGATGTTCCAGTTCCTTATTCAAATAACAGAAGTTATTTTCCTCTGAATGCTCGCCATTTTGCCTAATCATACCTTAATTCAGCAACGCCTCTTTTGTTATTATCGATCATGGTTAACCAGGCGGAGAAGGAGAATTGTCAGTGATCACTGATCACTGATCACTGATTTAGACAAAAGGATTGATTTCAGGGATATCATCGATCAAGGGTAAGTCTATTTGGCCCGATCGCTCTTGTGTAAGATAATAGGGACAATGAAGTTGACAATCGGGACGATGGGGAAAATCGACTAAATCATTTTGGTATGCTAATAGATAGCGATCGAGATCCTTCAATAAACGGCGTAAATCCCGTCCTGTCCGTTGGTGTAGTTTCTGGTTATAGTTAAAAGTAATTTGTTCGGGGTTGCGGGGTAACTGCACAAACCAATAGGTCATCGATAAACTATCAGGAGGATAAGCAGAAGTTTCTGCCAACACATACAGATAAAGTCTCGTCTGCCAATTTTTGGCTAGTTTGTCGGCATCGATAGGTTTTAAGTAGGTTTTCCAGTCAAAAATTACCGCTCGATCGCTCTCTAGTAAAATTAAATCATAGATAACCGTTAATAAATAATTACCCACAGTTAAACTGCGACAATGTTCCGCTTCTCGATTAGCTTCTCCCGGATTTTGGGCAATTGCCGGGGCGGCCTTTAATAGGGCTGTTAAACAATGTTCTAACTGTTCATTTTCGCGTAATAGGGACGTTATCGGCAGCCCTAATTCCCGCTGCTGTAATAATAGGTGAAACTGACTGCCCCATTCTTGCCTCTCCAATTGCCCAGGGTCAGCCGGTGTGTTAAGTTGCTCTAGATAGACTTTTTGAAATCTCGGTGGACAGGTTTCCAATAGGTTTAAATGGCCCTGAGCAAGACGATAGATATTAGACATGATAACTAGATAGGTATTAAAAACTTTCAGATGCCCCCCTTATTAAGGGGGGATTAAGGGGGGCAGGGGGGATCGAACCTAAAATCCATTTTTAATTTAATTATAACCAGCTACTTAGAGTTATCGTTGATAAAACAGGAGTTAGTCTATGGTTTTTGGCTGACAGATGCTAAGAAGGTTGAATAGCCAGAGTATTTAGTAACATTTGATAGACAATACCAAAAGAAATTGATTAGGACAATCTATGCTTAAGAAAAAGGATCATGACGGCCTTTCCCATAAAGATGAAGTGTAACCTAATTTGGTGTTGATGACCGAGGACTGACCCGCCAAAACAAAAACTTCCTATCTCATCATTAAGATAAGCTGCCCGCCTATTTAAATTGCTTGTTGAGATGAGGCACTGTTGCAGTGTTGCAACAGTAAAAGGATTGGGAGATATTGAGCTAATCTAAGGATCGGGGGTTAAAATACGTCTTAGCTTAAGTACCTAAGCAAAATTAATTACACATTTCGATAAAGCTTTTGCCTATTGCCTCTTGCCTATCTTCACTAGAAAATTTATTTTGCACGACTGCTTAACTGCTGTTGACCTGAAAAAGGCTATAATGACAGACAATAGCTTTTTAGAACTATAATCAGGGTTTTATGCCGAGAAAAGTCCCTGTTTACTTAATAAAAAAAATTTGACAAACTTATACAATAATGCTTGCTAGTCAAGCTTCTCGATCATTGATTCCCCATGACTTGGTTATATAAAACTCCCGGTATTCCCGATGAATTGTTTGAACGTTTACCCGGGATTCCCCTGAGTAAACGCGAGGTGAGATTATTGATGATTTCCGCTTTGCGGTTAGGCGATGGGGAGGTTTTCTGGGATATCGGTGCAGGAACCGGCACTATTCCCGTTGAAATTGGCTTATTATGCCCCAATAGTCCGATTATTGCCATTGAAAGAGATGAAGAAGTGGCCAGTTTAATCCGCCGTAATTGCGATCGCTTTGGGGTAAAAAATGTTACGGTTTTTGAAGGCAGCGCCCCCGATTGTCTGCCCAATATATCCCTAGCACCCGATCGCGTCTGTATCGAGGGCGGCAAACCGATTAAATCAGTCCTGCAAGAAGTGTGGCAATACCTGAAACCCAATGGCCGCATCGTGGCTACGGCCAATAATTTAGAAACCCTCTATCAATTTTCCGAAGGCTTTTCTAATTTACAGGCCCGTAATATCGAGATTGTCCAAGCGGCAGTAAATCGCCTAGAAACTAGGGGTATTCACCAAGTTTTTGCCGCCGTTGATCCCATGTTTATCCTGAGTGGCGATAAACTTTAATTGGGGATAACCTTCCATAAAGTTTTCTTAATCTATATAATTATGACAATGCCGCCTAATTTCTCTGGATTAACCATGCCTTGGCCACGCATTGTCAGCGCTATTTTTGCTATTGCCTTCGCACTGGGAATTATTATCGTTGGGGGTTGGTATTTCACCCTCGGCATCGGTGTTATCGTCTTTTTGGGACAATTAGAGTATTTTCGCCTAGTTCGTGCCAAAGGCATTGAACCGGCCGCTAAAACCACTCTCGTAGTTTCCCAATTACTACTACTGACGGCAACTATGGCAGCCCCCCTCACCGATGCCATGTTTCCCTTGGCCGGAGCGTTAATTTGTTTTTATCTGCTCTTTCAGCCTAAAATGGCGACAATTGCCGACATTTCCACCTCAATTCTCGGTCTGTTTTACGGTGGTTACTTACCTAGTTATTGGATTCGTTTACGGGTCGGTTTTTCTCCTGAAAGTAATCCTGTGGCCATGGCCAGTAACTTACCCCTGATGGGATATTGGCCGGAATCGTGGATGGAACCGAAATTATTCCCGGCCGCTTTGACGGTGACTTTTCTGGCCTTCGGTTGCATTTGGGCTGCCGATATCGGAGCCTATATCATGGGAAAATGGTTAGGAAAAACCAGTTTATCGCTGATTAGTCCCAAAAAAACCGTGGAAGGTTCCTTTTTTGGCATTTTAGGCAGTATAGCGGTGGCCGAGGTGGGTGCTTGGTATTTAGATTGGCCCTATTGGCAGCTGACGGGCCTAATTTTGGGCCTATTAATTGGTATTGTCAGTTTATTGGGCGATTTGACTGAATCGATGATGAAACGCGATGCCGGGGTCAAGGATTCCGGACAGTTAATCCCCGGTCACGGTGGTATCCTTGATCGCACTGATAGTTATGTGTTCACCGCTCCCCTAGTATATTATTTCGTCACTTTACTGCTGCCCTTGTTGGGCTAGTAATTTGTTTCTTCTCCAGTGCTAAATTCAAGATTAAACCCAAATTTGCGATTATGTCAGCAGTCGTCCATCCCCGGGGTAAAGTTTATCTTCTCGGTGCGGGAATCGGTCAGAGCAGTTTTCTCACCCTGCAAGCGCGAGCAATTTTAGCCACGGCCGAGGTTTTGCTGTACGATGCCCTAGTGGATAGTCAAATCTTCTCCCTCGTGCCGAAAACCTGTGTTTTAGTGGATGTGGGCAAACGGGGGGGACAACCCGGGGCCGAGCAGCATCAGATTAATCGGATACTGGTTAATTATTGTCAAGAGGGAAAACGGGTTATTCGGCTTAAAAGTGGTGATCCGGGGGTTTTTGGGCGAGTATATCCTGAAATGTTAGCCTTAAAGCAGGCTGGCTGTGATTTTGAATTGATAACCGGTATTTCCTCCGCTTTAGCCGCTCCTTTATTAGCTGGAATTCCCCTGACGGAAAAGGATATTAGTCGCTGTTTTGCGGTCTTGAGCGCTCACGATACCGAGTCTCTCGATTGGTCAGCCTTAGCTAAAATTGATACACTTGTGCTATTGATGGCTGGTCAGTCCTTAGGGCAAATTATCGAGAAATTATACCAAAATGGGCGGAATATTCACGACTCGATCGCTATTATCCGTCAGGCGGGACGCAAGGATCAACAAATTTGGCGCGGCACTTTAGAAAATATTCTCGCTCAAACCGCCGGGGTGTCCCTCTCACCCTCTATTATGGTCATTGGTCAAGTTGTGGATCTGGCGATTATGTCCTCTCCCCCACCCCTAGGCGGTAAAACTATTGTTATTACCCGTGCCGCCGAGCAAACGAGTCAATTTAGCGAAATTTTGCAAAATCAAGGCGCAGAAGTCCTAGAAATGCCCGCTTTAGAGATTCGTCCCCCCGACCGTTGGCAAGGTTTAGACGATGCCATCGCTCAGTTACAAGAGTTTGATTGGCTGATTTTAACTTCTGCCAATGCCGTTAATTTTTTCTTCGATCGCTTGACATTTTGGGGAAAAGATGCTAGGGCTTTAGCAACCGTAAAAATCGCCGTGGTGGGCAAAAAAACCAGCCAAGTTTTACACTCACGGGGATTAAAAGCAGATTTTATCCCGGGGGATTTTGTCGCCGATGCTTTGGTAAACGAGTTTCCCGACCCGATTAGGGGGCAAAAATTCCTCTTTCCTCGCGTGGAAACGGGAGGCAGAGAGATATTAGTTAAGGAATTAACGGCCAAAGCTGGTCAGGTGACGGAAGTAGCCGCATATTATTCCGGATGTCCCGCACGCATGGATAGGGGCATCTGGGAAGCCTTTCGAGAGGGAAAAGTCGATATAGTCACCTTTGCCAGTTCCAAAACCGTCCAGAATTTTTATCGGTTATTGGAACAAGAAACGGCAGAATTATCGGTTAATTCCCTCTTAGAAAAAGTTTGTCTGGCTTCTATCGGTCCGCAAACCTCAAAAACCTGTCAAGAGTTATTTGGTCGTGTTGATATCGAGGCGCGAGAATATACCCTAGAAGGATTGACTAGCGCTTTAATCGAGTGGAGTAATACCTGACATCCTCATCGCCGTATTTGCGGCAGCCGGGGTTGGGAGGATCAAAGCCCCTTAGAAGATCAAGAAGGATCAAAGCCCCCCTTATCAAGGGGGGTTGGGAGGATCAAAGCCCCCCTTATCAAGAAGGATCAAAGCCCCCCTTATCAAGCTATCCATTAGTCAGATCTTTCTTAACATAAAATTTGACAAAAAGAGAAAAGTGTGCAAGATGGCTCAAGGAGGTTCTATGGGGGGACTAATTTGATGAGATAGTTTCCAAGTCTGGCTGATATCATGTAACCTTCGCAGTCCCAACCAAATAGTTTTAACACCTGGTTCACCGTCACCTTTTCTACCTAAAAACCCCCCAAGAGAAGCAATCATTCTGACGTTCTATTCGCGGCCGTTTTCGTGCCGATATGAACAATATAGATGAAAAACATACATGGTACGGACACGAAACAATCCCAGGACAAGAAGACGGAGGAACCACCGAAGCAAAAGTTAAATTTGAATATGCTTCCCTCGTTTGGTTGCCGGTATTTTGTCCGGGACAGCCGATAGTTTGGGTCACTTCTCCCCTATTATTAAAACGCTACAAACAAATCACGGGAATCTCTGCAAAAGTACCCAATCCCTATACTGCTTCCCCTAGTTTACAAGCGCGAGTAGTGCAGGGAGTTAACCGCAATAGCAAAGTTTTATTTTTTAACTTAGGATTTCTCGAAATTGAACACTTAGAGGAGCTTTCCCCCTGGATTCCCCCGCAAGCGGATTTAAAAGCTTCTCAATTAGTCGTCGTTGATGATAACGATATATCCATGCTGCACGATATGGCACTCTACCGACAAAGCCGGGTTAAACTACTAGAAGGTCAGAAAAAAGTGGATACAGAAAAAGGAGCTTTTTTCAATGTGGAAGCTTTACCCGTGGGTAGTATTTTAGTTTTTCCCATTGCTTGCAAAGAAACAGGATGGCAACCTTTTGGAGAATCGGTAAACCAAAAAGAATTATATTTCGGAGGATTAGAATCTATCGGTTTTGGTCGTTGCCAAGTTACTATTTTAAACTACGCTAATCAATAATTACATTTTATCTAATATTATGGCTTGGAAAGAATACAATCTCGATCGCATTGCTCAGAAATTAGTTCTCGCTGCCAAACTACGAGACCGAGATTCTCTCAATCAATCTTTTAAAATGCGTGAATCCATTTCCTATGGACTAGAAAGATTCTGGGGTGAACATCTGCGCTTACAATCCAAGGAACCCAATAAGGCAAAATACTGGAAAGAAACTTGGGATAAATTAGTCGAAACCATGGCAGAAGCGGGGATTCCTATCCCTAACGATACCGTACAGATAAATAATACCGAATCTGTTCAAGCAATGGCAGAAAAACTCTGGGAATTAAAGCTAGAAGACCAGAGAATTACCCTCGCTGTTTTAACGCAACTATGCGATTGTTTAGTTTGGTGGACTCAAAGATATAAAGGAACAAAGGAACGATAAATTATATGGTTAATATTCCCGATATTGGTGACAAAATCCCCCTGATGTTTCGCGCACAAACTAAAGGGCGATCGCAATTACAATATATTGACTCTAAAAAAGATGAAAATGATAGCCAAAAATGGGTAAAGGAATGGATAGAACGAGTCGATGAAAATCCTCCCCAATTTGGTCAGGAAGTAAAAACCAAAGAATATCAAATATCGTGGCGATTCGTCACTAATGGGGGACAAGATGAAGGAATAATTCGGCCTGTAATGGGTGCTTATGGCATACCATTTTATCCCGGTTCCAGCATGAAAGGAGCCTTTTGTCAAGCTTGCACCCCCGAACAAAAACAACGTTATCACCTCGAAAAAGATAGCGATAACCCTAGTCTTTTGCGCTTCCATGGCGGTTATCCCGTTAATGATTGGACGGAAAATCTTTTAGATATTGTTCACCCGCAACAGGGATGGCAAGTAAAAACCCCAAACACTCGACAAAAACCCAGTGGAGAAAGTGGTTTTGCTTTAATTTCTCTCTATCAACCTACCCTAAAATTTGGCATTTCTACCTCAATAGAACAACCCGATTGGGAGGAAATTTGGACTATCTGGGAAAGAGCTTTAGAATCTGGTCTAGGATGCCGTGTTAGTAGCGGTTACGGCTTACCAAAAGACATTAAACCTTCAAAAGAACCTTTATATAAATGTTTTCTGAAAGGGCAAGGAATGGCTCCTAAAAGCCTCGATGGTGCAAGGGAATTTCGACCCAATATTTTTCGAGGAGCAATTCGCGGTCATGCCTTGCGTATTTTTGGCGGTTTAACTGATGCTAAAAATGCCGAAAAGTTAGTTAATCAGCTATTTGGAGGAATTGACGGAGAAGCAAGCCAAGGTTTACTAGCGGTCGATTTTTGTGTCAAATCTCTAGAGTTAGGAACCTTTGCCAAGGGTTACAACGAACCCACCTACACAGTAACAGGAGAATTACGCTGGATTCTCACCCAATCCCAATCTCTACCCGAAAACCAGCAAGAATGCTTAAAAAAATTAATTTGTTTTCTCACTCGTTTTGCCATGTTATTAGGAGGATTTGGTAAATCATGGCGACGAGCAGATCATAGTATTTTCTATGAGGATTATTATCCCAATAAACCCTTAATTGGCTGTCATTGGCAATGGGGGGATAAAAGTTCTTTAATCAACGATAATAAAGTCAGAGATTTAACTCATGTTCATCCCTTTATCAAAGATGTTCGCACTATTGCTAAACAATGGATGTCCTTACAAAAAGATATCCTCAGAACTCCCGATAATAGTGCTAACTGGCGAGAAAGTTGGCATCCTAAAAATGTCGAGGTTTGGGGAAGAATTGCCGAAGATAAAGATGATTCTCTAGCCATAAAATTGCTTCACAAAGCCTATCAAAAACTGGATAATTTAAGTATCTATAAAACCTCGGTGACAGGAAGTATCGATCAAATTGGTTGTCTTTGGCATCGAATGTATCCCCTTGTGAATATTATCACTACTGAACAGGGCAAAAAAAGACCGAAAGACACCTATAAATATCTAGAATTATTAACAATTTTTCCTGATGACTCTGATGATTGTGCTTATTTTCTAGGTTTTCTAGACGAGAATAATGGTCAAGAGGGAAAATTTCAAAAACTTTGGCCGAAATAATCCCGTTTATAGTTAAGTACCTAAGCAAAATTAATGACAAATTAGGATTAGTTGGAAACATAAAGAGTAAGGCTAATTCATTAATTAGCCCTACTCTTATCTCTTACCTATTACTGGACTTCCCTGTTGACAAAAGGCCATAACCTGTGCTATAGGAGGGATTAAAAGAATTTCTGCCGCCCCGTTACTGGGTACAAATTAGGGAAACCCCTAATAAATCTAACGCATGATTGTTGTAGTTCAGTCGGTCAAGTTATCTTAGAAAAACGATAACTTCCTTCTCTAATCGTACATTCTACTGTATGCAAGCAAATTGTCCCCAGGTCTTCCAACAAAGTCCGAAAGCTATGCACAGGAAAGTTCTCCTGATTCCGTTTTTTTCTCTCTTTAGATTGCACCGATTCACTGCGACTAGCTTTAATCACATTCAGAGAACCATCATCAATTTCTTCATCCTCAAATAATAAAGGAGCCAAGCACTGTTTTAAATGCCATTCCACATAATAAGCCAACATACATAAAAAGATATGAGCTTTGACTCTATCACCCTGATAATGATAGATAGGACGTACCTTTAAATCAATTGACTTATAACAGCGAAATGCCTCCTCCACTTGAGATAAACTTTTATAAGCTTTAACCGTCGTCGATGCATCCATCAACATTTACTACCAAATCATTACCAGCAGGTGCAGAGCAGAAGAAGTTAAGAACATTCCCCGCAATAATGGCCAGCAGGGGCTGGAGAAATAAGGCGGGGAATGTCTGCTTGAGCTAGAGCGCCTGGAACAGCACGTTGGTGTCGGAGAGGGTGGGAGAGCCGATCAACGTGACGATCGCCAACGGACTGAAGGTTGATCCCGCAGAGCCATCGGCATCGTAGGAGAGTACCCCGCCGCTGTAGGTGAGGTAACCGCCATCAATTGCACCTGTGTAGGTTGTAGTTCCCAAAGCCCCGCTACCCAAGGCTGTGAAGGCGCTGGCACCGGTTATATCGAACACGATGGTGTCGTTGAAACCGGTGATCACATCCTGCTGGTCGTAGATGCTCAGAAACTGGAAGGTGTCGCCGCCGCCACCGATGAGGGAATCGTTGCCGAACCCGCCGACGATGGTGTCATTACCATTACCACCATTGATGGTATCATTGCCAGATCCGCCGTAGATCAGATCAAAGCCGCCGAGTCCGATGATGTTGTCGTTGCCGGTGCCGCCCCTGATAATGTCGGCGCCTGTGCCGCCGTTGATGGTGTCATTGCCGTCGCCGCCATTGATGGTGTCAGTGCCGTCGATGCCGCTAAGGTCGTCGTCACCGGTTGATCCGGTGATGGAATCCGCGCCAATTGTACCTGAGCCAATCACACTATCGCCTCCAGACGGACCATCATTCGGGTCAGGACCGCCGCCCACGGTCATAGCGATGTTGGCCGAATTGGCAACACCCTGGTTGCCAAGGGTATCGAAATAGTCGTTGGACACCGCCACTGTTCCCGTTGGCGACTGGAAGTCAGTCGCGGTGAAGGTGGCGGTGTAGGTATCGCCATTAACGCTAGTGAAGTTGCTCAGCACCCCCTTGGTCAGGGTCACGTCGCTGGCGGTGAAACCGCTTACGGCTTCGCTGAACTGGAAGGTGACTGTGGTGCTAAAGTTCTGGCCGGTGAGCGGTGAGTTGTCGAAGGTGATGCCCACGGTCGGATTGAGCGTGTCAATCGTCACCGTATCCGTACCCGCTCCACCATTGTTACCGGCAATATCGGTGTAGCTATCGGCTGCTACGGACACCGAGCCGGTGGTTTCCACAGCATCGTCGGCCGTGAAGATGGCCGTATAGCTGTTGCCATCCACCTGGGTGAAGTCGCTCAGGGTTCCGCCGCTGACGTTCACATCACTGTCGTCAAAACCGGTGACATCTTCGCTGAATTCAAAGCTGACTAGAGAACTGTTAGTTCCGTCGTTCAGGGAAGCATTAACGATATCGACCGTCACTGTGGGTGGGGTATTGTCGTAGGGAACGAAAACAAATTGCCCATCTACCGCCTTGATACCACCAGTGCCATTGACGCTTGTGGCTCTGACACCAAGGGTGACAACACCCTGAGCCAATAACGATTCAATCTCTACCCCTTGATCCTTGCTGTAGCTGTAAGTGTAGGTATTACCCGCAGTCAGAAGATTGCTGCCATTATGCTCCGTTCCCATTAACCCCGTATCGGAAATCTTGTCGTATCCATCCCAGACGATACCAGTCCCATTCATATTGAGACTGTTATCCTTCGATAACAATCTGATAGTCCCATCCGCGTTGCTATCGCCATTCGACCACCAGAATGCGTTGAGGTCCATTGACCCCTTCTTCATATCAACAGTCCATTGATTTGTGACCGTGTTGTAAGAAGCGGTGAACCAGAGAGCCTGGGTGGTGTCGCCGTATTCCCAGATGTAAGTGCCTTCCTGCAATGCCATGATTAAAGACTCCAATTAACAATTCTATACATACGGCAGATTCAGGATCAGTCTGGTACATCTTCTAAGTGGAAACGCTTATCCAATAAGGAGTTATCGGTACAAAACGGACAGAAGAATCCCCGTATCTAAATGATAACAGATTATGTAGCGTATGTAACCATTTAGGGGGGGCAAGCAGCCAGTGGCATTGATTCTAACGCAGGCTCGTCACTACCATCAGCATCTCCGCCCTGAAAGGGTGACAACGAGGTTAAAGTCTAGGCTGGGTGTAGGCTGTGGGGAGTTTTTTGCTGTGAACAGTAAACAGTAATCAGTAATCAGTGCAAAGACAGTAGGAAACTTCTATTTAATACTGCACACTTAAAACTCAAATCTGATAACTGATAACTGATAACTGATAACTGATAACTGCTATAAACCCCCCCAAACTAATCGGGCTGCCCAAAAGGGAATTAACAAAAATAAAGCAATAAAATCAGCCCATCTTAACTTTAATTCGTGCCAGCGTACTTGATGCTGATTGGGACTGGTAAAACCGCGAACCTCCATAGCGATCGCTATTTGTTCGGCGCGCAAAAGCAAATTATCTAGTAATTTTTCCACTACTGTTAACCAGACGTTTAAACTTCTTTTAATCCCTAATTTTTGCCAATCGATCGCCCTAGTTCGCACTGCCCTAGCTAGATTTTGCACTTCTTCTAAAACCAGAGGAATAAAGCGCAAAGAGAGGGTCAAAGTCAGAGAAATTTCCGTCACTGGCACATTAAATCGCCGTAAAGGACTCATTAAATTCTCTAAACCTTCGGTAATTTCTTCCGGGGCCGTCGTCAATAAAAAGAGATTAGTGCTATAAATCAAAGTAAAAATTAGGGTACTAATTCTCACTGCTAATTCCAAAGAACGTCGGGTAACAAATAAACGACCTCTATCCCATAAAACATACTGATAATCACTTGCTGGCGGTAAATTCAGCCCTTCATCCGGTAAACGCGGCTGAATACTCACCCCTAAACCATCGGGAGTGATAGCAGTAATCAGAAAGACGATAATCGCTAAAAATATCAGCCAGCCCATCTGTTGCCGCCAGACGCGGGGGGGAATAGGTGCAAGCAGGGTTAAAAACATTAACAATCCCACCAAAGCTAAACGCCACCAAGGATTAGCCAATAAAGGTGCTGCTAAAAAAGCCATTAACCAGATAAATTTTACCCTGGCATCTAGTTGATGTAGTCGGGTAATCGGTTGATCGAGATAAAGACCGATGGGCAAACTTCGCAATAAATCCATAAATTAGACCTTGGTGGCTCTATTAACCGTTTTTTCCACTTCCCGCGCCGGTTTGCCGCGCCAGATTAAGCGGATCGGGGTTCCTTTAAAGCCTAACTGTTGCCGGAATTGCCCTTCGATGTAACGGCGATAGTTATCATTAAAGCGCTGGGGATCGTTAACAAAAAGGGCGATCGTGGGGGGTTGACTCGATACTTGCGTGCCATAGTATAGTTTCCCCTGTTTTCCGCCTCTGGTGGTGGGGGGATTGTGCCACTTAACCGCATCTTCGATTACATCGTTGATTACCGAGGTACTGACGCGACGACGGTGAGATTCGGCGGCAATATCGACTAATTCGAGGATTTTGGTGACTCTTTGCCCAGTCATAGCGCTGACAAAGATCATTTCTGCCCAATCCATAAAATACAGCCGATCTTGGAGCATTTTGGTATAAGTATTGATGGTGTAGGTGTCTTTCTCCACCGCATCCCATTTATTGACTACTAGCACCACCGCACGCCCTTCTTCAATGATTCGCCCTGCTAATTTTAAATCCTGTTCGGTGACACCATCTAGCACATCGATGACGAATAACACCACGTCAGACCGGCGAATGGCCTTAAAAGCACGGTTAATACTGAAAAATTCGGCTCCATAGTCCACATTCTTCTTACGGCGAATGCCAGCGGTGTCAATTAACCGATACACCTGTCCTTCTCGTTCAATTAAAGTATCGATCGAGTCTCTGGTGGTTCCCGAAATCGGACTGACGATCGCCCGTTGTTGTCCAGTTAAAGCATTGAGGAGACTGGATTTACCCACGTTAGGACGACCGATAATTGCCACTTTAATCTCTTCATTTTCGGGAATTTCCGCCCCGGGTGGCAAATATTTAATCAGAGCATCGAGTAGTTCGCCTGTACCAGAGCCGTGAATGGCCGAGATGGGGAAGGGTTCACCGATGGCTAATTCCCAGAATTCCGTCGCTTGCAGGATACCCTGTTCCACCGATTCACATTTATTAACTGCCAAAAGTATCGGGACATTTTGCTGTCGTAACCAAGCGGCAATTTCTCGATCGCCGGCGGTAATTCCTGCCTGGCCATCGACGACAAAAATCGCCACACTTGCCTCTGCTAGGGCGATTAAAGCCTGTTCGCGGATTAAAGGGAGAAATTCGCTGTCATCGTTAAAAACTAGCCCTCCTGTATCGACAATTTGAAAATCTCGATCGCACCAGAAAGCCGGTTGATAGGTGCGATCTCTGGTAATCCCGGGTTGATCAAAAACGATCGCCTGTTGATCTCCAGCGATACGATTGACGAGGGTAGATTTGCCCACATTGGGACGACCGATAATAGCGACGACAGGCAGTTTCATAAAGGGAGGAGGGGACGGAAATTAAAGACCCAATATTCTATCATAGCGATTTGCGATCGACCTTGGTTGATTTGAACGTTGGTTTACACAAAGGTAGTAGTGATGGAGATAGGAGTCGGTCGTCAGGATTCAGGAGACTATTTCCATTTATTCTCCCCATACCCCCCTCTCCTATAGCTTTTAAACGGGATTTAGTATGACAGGTCTAATGACCCAGAAAACAAGGAAGCGCGAGCGATTCATGTTAATTTTTATTAAGAAGCGATCTTTGATGAGAACAGACAACTATGAACTTCGAGATTCCCAGTGCCGTAAAAACTTGGTCACAATTTGGCCATCCCATTTTAATGTGGGTTTTATTAGGATTAACTATCTATGCGCTCTATTCGGGGCTACAATGGCGACGGACGCGGACAGCAGATAAAGACCTAAAAAAAGAATTATTGCCCAAAAATTTTCGCACTAAACACTATCAAATTGGCTCCCTAATCCTCGCTTTAATGGTGTTGGGGACGATCGGAGGTATGGCGGTGACTTATATTAATAACGGTAAATTATTTGTTGGTCCCCATCTGCTGGCCGGTTTAGGGATGGTGGGTTTAATCTCAATCAGTGCCGCTTTAGTACCTTTAATGCAAAAAGGCAACGAATTGGCTAGAATCACCCATATTACCCTTAATGCCGTCATTTTAGGTCTTTTTGGCTGGCAAGCCTTCACAGGAATGGATATAGTCCAGCGTATTCTCAGCAAAATGTGAGAAAACCTGAACAGAGAGGATGCGTCATCAGACGCATCTCACCGAACGCTGGCATCTCGCCAAGGAACTTCGGGGTATCTTCCTGGAAATTCTTGAGAAGTTGCTCTCGCTGCTTCACCAATAATTTGTCAATGATAGACAATCCAAGTTTGAATTAATTCTTGTTGTTCAAACACGGTTTTTCCCTGTGGAGCATACTTTTCTACACGCTCAATTGCTTCTAAAATATCCCGCAAGCGTTCGGTATTATCTCTCCTAGTGGTATTGCTTCTTTAAGTACCCGCTCTCTGATTCTATCTTTAAGTCCCTGTTCGGTAACAATATCAACTTTGCCGCCTAACAAAGCTTCCAGTTCTCGAATTAACGGCAAAGGAAACCAGGAACTCCGACGTTCGCTACAATAATCAATTAATAAATCAATATCGCTTTTTTCGTCAGCTTCTCCCCGTGCGACAGAACCAAAGATTCGCACGTTATTCGCGCCGTGTTTAGCAGCAATAAATAGCAATGATTTTTTCTCGTTTGTTTTTGAGTAATTCCTCAATTTTCATGATCTAAGTAGGTAGGCGTTAAAAGTTGTCAGATGCCCCCCTTGATCTATCCATTAGTCACATCTTTCTTAACATAAAATTTGACAAAAAGAGAAAAGTGTGCAAGATGGCTCAAGGAGGTTCTATGGGGGGACTAATTTGATGAGATAGTTTCCAAGTCTGGCTGATATCATGTAACCTTCGCTTAGGTACTTGTATTTCAAAACTGGCAAATCTAACTGTTAGTTTAGCTAGTCTAGCCTCGTGATTAGGATTGCGTTTTACTTGCACATCTAGGCTACCACAGGCTTTAACTTCTCTGATGGATTG
>NZ_JADEVX010000113.1:0-14659 GCF_015207925.1 Microcystis sp. LEGE 00066
CCACACCCCACACCCTACACCCTGCCCCCACGAACAGCTTTTTGCAGCAAACCCTAACTAGCTAGATATTCTCTGATCTTGGCCTTGCGTTTTCTTAATTTAGCGATCGCTTCTCGTTCGATCTGACGGACGCGTTCACGACTGATATTGAGTCGAACGCCTATTTTTGCTAGGGTGAGGGGCTGCCCATTATCTAAACCAAAACGCAGACAAATCACTTCTTTTTGTTGAGGGGTGAGGTCTGCCATCAGTTTTTCTAAGTCCACCTGGAGGGAAGAATGGGCAGTGTAATCTTCCGGGGAAAGTCCCGTATCTTCCAAGAGTTCCCCTAATTCCGTGTCTTGATTGTCCCCCACCTTTAAGTCAAGGGAAAGGGGTTGACGAGACCTTTCCAAGTAGTCTCGCACCTGTTTGGGAGTTAGGTCTAATTCCTCGGCTAATTCGGCAATGGTGGCAGCGCGACCTTTATCTTGAGCTAGTTGACGCTGGGCCTTTTTGATTTTATTCAGTTTTTCGGTGATGTGGATGGGCAGACGGATGGTGCGACTTTTTTCTGCGATCGCCCGGGTGATAGCTTGGCGAATCCACCAATAGGCATAGGTGGAGAAGCGATAGCCTTTGGTGGGATCGAATTTTTCCACCCCTCTTTGCATCCCAATGGTTCCCTCTTGGATCAGATCTAATAGATCTAGATTGCGTTTTAGGTATTTTTTAGCGACGGAAACCACTAGACGCAGGTTCGCTTCTACCATCTTACGTTTGGCGAAATCCCCTGCCCCCAATTCTCGACGCAGTTGTTCTTCACTAATTTCCGCCGCTTCTGACCACTGGCGATCGCTGGGGTCGCTGCCGAGTTTCGCCCTTAGGGATTCTTTGATTTTTTCCAGAAAAATTAATCTTTGTACCTGTTTCGCGTAGAGAATTTCTTCTTCATGGCTGAGAAGGGGAACTCGGCCAATTTCTCTGAGATAGGCGCGAACTGGATCGGTGGGGTTTTTCGAGGTTTTCATGAGTGCGCGTCGGTTGAGGGTTGATATTCAGGGATTGATGGCGTTTTTCAGATTGCTTCCCCAGGGCAGTAAAGGAGATGCTATCAGAGTTTTTTCTCGTTTTGTAAAGAGATAAGTGAGTGGTTACTCAACTATAGAGAGAAATCTCATTGACTATTTAATTGCCTCTATAGTCCTTTTTTTGGCTATATATAGATTTTATGGGCATAAATGGCGAGTAGTGAGAAGCTTGGTTATTTAACTAATATTACAACAATTATTAAATATTGTAAAGTTTATGAGAAAAAAATCACCCCTCTTAGGAAAGCACCAATGAAGAGGAGGTTTGAGTATCTCTACTCATAGATTAGCCAAAGGTTTCCGATCAGGATGCAATCTAGATGACAAAATCAGCAATTTTCTCAGATAGCGATCGCAGGGTAGGCAGTGAGGGAAGTATTTTCAGTGAACAGTGAACTGAAAACTCACAGCTGACGACCGTCTCCCGTCTATTGCCCTTGCCTAGCGGTTCAGGGGGGATTGTGTAAAAATAAGAGAAGATCGGTTTTTTTTTACTAAACCTATGGCCACTTCTTCCATTGCCGTTAGAGAATTACCTCTCTTTCCCCTACCCGAAGTTGTTTTATTTCCGGGTCGTCCCCTGCCCCTACACATCTTCGAGTTTCGCTATCGGATTATGATGAATACGATATTGGAAGAAGATCGCCGTTTTGGGGTCTTAATGGTAGATCCGGCCACGGGAGAAATCGCTAAAGTGGGCAGTTGTGCGGAAGTTGTCCGTTGTCAACGTCTTCCAGATGATCGCTTAAAAATTCTCACCATCGGTCAACAGCGCTTCCGTGTCCTAGAATACGTCCGGGAAAAACCCTATCGTGTCGGTTTAGTGGAATGGATTGAAGATGTCCCCACCACCCAAGATCTGCGACCTCTGTCCAAAGAAGTGGATCGACTGCTGCGGGACGTGGTTCATCTATCAGCCAAATTAACCGCTCAAAAAATTGAACTCCCCGACGATTTGCCTAGTCTTCCCCTGGAATTATCCTACTGGGTGGCGGGTAATCTCTACGGTGTGGCCGGGGAACAACAAGCTTTATTAGAAATGCTCGATACAGTCAGTCGTCTCCAACGAGAATCGGAAATTCTCACCTCAACCCGCAATCATCTGGCCGCTCGCACGGCTCTTAAAGATGCTTTAAATTAATGATCTGTAGGTTTTTCAGCTGCGGCAGCGGATGTTATTTCAGTGAACAGTGATCAGTAAACAGTAATCGGTGAACTGATCACTGTTCACTGATTACTGTTAACCTGGGGATTACCTAATGTTTACCTTGATACAGTAAAGTGGGGTTGAAATTGTTAGCCCCTCGCCTAGGAGAACTTTGATCATGTTGCTCACCTATAATCCCAACGTCTCACCCTTCCGAGAAGACTATAGCGAGAGTCGTCGGCTCCACTTTTATGAGCGCGGGGAGAATATTCCTCTGGTGGCTGATGGAGTCTGGCAAGTTTATCGGGGTATGGCGCAACTAAGTCAAGTATCTGAGAGTGGAGAGGAAATTTTACTAGGTTGGGTTCATTCATCCCACTTTTTCGGCTTAAATTTGACTCATCTGGAATCTTATCACGCCAGAGCCTTGTCGGAACTGTACCTAAAATGGTACACGATCACCGAAGTGGAAAATTCGGCGGAATTAACCAGGATGATGTTAAATCAAATGATTCGTCGTCAACAACAAACGGAATCGCTCCTTGCGATCGCAGGACTGAAACGAGTGGAGGAACGTCTTCAGCAGTTACTACAGTTATTAAAGCGGGAAATGGGAGAACCAATCGCCCAAGGCAGTCGTTTAAAGATACGTTTAACCCATCAAAATCTCGCCAATGCTATCGGCACCACAAGGGTAACGGTGACGCGTTTGTTAGGGGAATTTCAGCGTCAGGGATGGGTGAGCAGCGATTGCGACCGCCATTTGATTATTCACCATTAATCCCTCTTCTGTCACTCTAGGGAACGGGAAAACAGAAATGACAGGGAAAAACGGATTCTAACAGAGAATTTATTCATCGATTAAGTTGATTATATAGAAAAGAAAAGTAGTGAATTAGTCCAGGGGTAAAGAAAACCCATAGCCAAGCTTTTCAGCGATTCAAGTAACCGAAAGGCTCGATAAATAACCAGGGTAAGCTCATCTTAACAATCCTTGACAAAATGGACTTGATGTGAGTTGCTTACCCGGAGAGCGCTTCAGGCATATTTGCTGAGAATTAGCCATCTCAATTGTTAAGCAAAAATCGACCCGTTTAGTCGATTTTGTAACTATTTTGATTGACTGGTATCACTTGAACTGCCCATGCGGATCACAAAATTGGCCAATTGTCAATAGCGTTTGAGATGCTCTCACCCTGGCTAATTAACCCTGGACTAAAGAAGATTTGAGCGCAAAAATTTTCTCGATTACCTCTTCTACCACCTTATCGGGAGTGGAAGCACCAGAAGTCACTCCGACGATAATTTTTCCCTCATTTAACCAGTTATCAGTGATGATTAAATCGCCACCTAAAGGTTTATGTTCGATGCGATTACCGGGGAGAATGCGCTCGGCACTATCGATATGATAGGAGGGAATGGCACGCTCGATCGCTATTTCCTGTAGGTGAGTGGTATTAGAGGAATTATAACCGCCAATTACCACCATTAAAGAAAGCGGTTCTTTCACCAGTTCAAACATGGCATCTTGACGCTCTTGAGTGGCATCACAGATGGTATTAAAACTCATAAAATGATCTTTAAAATTGATCGGTCCGTACTTTCTCAACATAGTATGCTCGAAGAGTTTGCCAATTTCCTCCGTTTCACTTTTCAGCATTGTGGTCTGATTGGCAATACCGATATAATCTAGATCGCGATCGGGATCGAAACCCTGGGAATGGGCATTTTTAAACTTCTCTAAAAACTCATTTTTATCACCACCGTGGAGAATATAATTAGCGACATAATTAGCTTGAGCCAAATTTAAAACGATTAAATAAGTGCCAGCAAAAGAGCTAGTGGCGATCGTTTCTTCGTGATTATATTTGCCGTGAATAATCGAAGTGTGGTCGCTTTTTTTGTGCTTTTCCACGGAATTCCACACCTTAGAAACCCAGGGACAAGTGGTATCCACAATCATGCAACCCTTATCGTTAAGTATTTTCATTTCCGAGACACTAGCCCCAAAAGCAGGTAAAATCACCACATCCCCTGATTCCACCACAGTAAAGTCTTTTTGGCCATTTTCCACCGGAATAAAACCCACGGCCATGGAGCGCAGACGCTGATTAACCGAGGGATTGTGAATAATTTCGTTAGTAATCCAGAGACGTTCTTGGGGAAAATGTTGACGAGTTTCGTAGGCCATAGCAACAGCGCGTTCTACCCCCCAACAAAAACCAAAAGCTTGAGCGAGATAGATCGTCACCTCACCCCGTTCTAAACGATAATTATTTTCACGAATTTCTTGGATCAGGTCGCTTTGATACTCATTGGTCATCGCATCCATTACTTCCTCTTTGTGACCGAATCCCTTGCGGTTATAGTTATCCGATTGCTGTAGGGTGCGTTTAAAGGATTTTGTATCCATGATTCTCTGATAGGGGTATTGGTGGCGCTAAATTGGGCGAGACAGTAGCTTGCCATATATTTAAAATACCTTATCTAGTCAGCCCAGGGAGTCTTTAGAGACTAGAGAGAAATTCCTCGTCGATATCGTAACCAAACTGTTGAGCGAAAAATTTTAAGCGAGATAAAGCAGGAATTTGCTGACTTTTCAGCCAATCAGACAAAATAAAGAGTTTTTGCATCACAAAAATCTCCAAAGCTTCGGGATTATATTGAATTCCTTCCCCGCGATGGAATTGATGGGGAACCAACATAGCAGCATAACGAGCGATTTCTCCCTGTTTTGGGTCAAGAATAAAGATTAACCAAGGATAAACCGCATCCAAACGCAGAAACCACAGCCTGACTTCCGGTATCTCCGATAATTCCCGCATATCACCCTCCGCACGAGGATAATCTATCTCTAATTGTAGAGCTTGTTCCAGTTTGGCGATCGCTGCCCGCGACTGATAATCTTGAATAATAGTCTCTAAAGATGAGAGATCGAGATTTTGAATCTGATTGGGGTTAAGAGCGATTTTGACAGTCATAGGAGCAAATAAAAGGTTATATCGGGCAAAATTACCGTTTTTTATCCCTAGATCACAATGATCTATCTCAGAAAATACTCTCAATCGGGACAAAAAAACTAATTATGACTATTCTCTCACTCCGGAGCGAGAGAGGGAAACCAGACTAAAATCCTCACAATTGGATTTCTCCCACAATTTAACCTCCCTTGCACACCGGGGTTTTTGGGATTGATAACTATTAGCTTGACGGGTAAACATAAGGTAATATCGTCTTCGTTTGCTCATCAGTTCCGCAGGGCTTCCTACTTCGCTAATTTTACCGTTTTCGAGAACAATAATGGTATCTGGCAGTGGACAAAGAGCTAATCGATGACTAAATAGGGTCTGCTGAAAAAGTTTTTCAGCAAACCCCATTTAAAACAAACAAAGGTTGAGTCTTCTCTGATGAATAATACAGATTATTACATTCTCCCGCACTCGAACCGGGGATAAAGGTACAATAGAACTGTAGGGTTCTGGAGGGTTGCTATGTTTACACACAACTTAGATGACAGAAAACTGCCCCTCGATCGAGAAGGGAAAACTCTGCAAAAACTCACCTATCGTTCACCGAAAATCCACCACCTTGATCGCCCCAGCAATTTGTCAATGGTAGGGAATTCAAGGATTGTGGGATTTAGGAGGAAAATTTGCCCTCGTTATTCTTGATGGGAGTCCTGCGACAACATTTCCTAGGCATTGCTGGTGTCAAAAGTGGTAGTCGCATCGGCAGTTCCCTAGCTGTGATCCCATGGTTGCCACCAAGCAACTGAAGTGAGACGGGGATATCATCCCAGAGGGGGAAGAGAAACCAGACTAAAATCCCTGGGGTTGGATTTCTCCTGCAATTTAACCCCCTCTGCACACTGGGGGTTTTTTAGTCGGCAAAATCGGGAACCAGGGACAAGAATAAATTAGTCAATTTATGGGAAAATAAGCTCATCTTCTCGGCTTTTATCCCATGCAGGCCAACTTTTTTACTAATATCCTCTTACCCGTTGCCCTAGGCGTTTTAATGTTAGGCATGGGATTAGGATTAATTCCCGCCGATTTTCAGCGTATCACTCGTTATCCCAAGGCAGTCCTGATCGGTTTAGTCAATCAAATTATTATTCTACCGATCGTCGGTTTTATTATTGCTTCTCTTTTGCCTCTCCGTCCAGAAATTGCCGTCGGTTTAATGATTGTCGCGATTTGCCCCGGCGGTCCTTCCCCCAATGTTTTAACCTATTTAGCTAAGGGAGATGTGGCTCTTTCTGTTACTTTAACCGCTTTTAGCAGCATCATCACCATTTTCACAATACCTTTTTTAGCTAGTTTCACTCTCCAGCATTTTATGGGGGAAAGTGCCGCCATCTCCCTACCCATTGGTTCCACTATGGCGCAGATATTTTTGATTATACTTTTACCGATGATTATCGGTATGACTATCCGCCATTACTTCCCTTTACTGGCCAAAAGTATGGAACCGATAACTAATCGTTTGTCCGTAATTTTTCTAGCAGTTATTATCTGCTTATTAATCCTGAGAGAATGGCAACGTTTACCTTTATGGCTCTTCGTTACTTGGTATGGTTCGATAGGGGGGCATAAATTGACTAAATCCTTACCTGGCAAGAGACTTAATTGATGAGTTCGCTTTAGATGAAAAACAATTGACAAAAATCGCCAAATGCCTTTCTACATAAGGGTTCCATCCCCTATAACCCCAGTCCATTGCATAACACAAACCGAAGAGCCACCTTTATTTATCGCTCAAACTGGCCTGGCAGTGATTATTTTAAACACGATTACTTCCCTAATTGGCTTTTTCAGTGGTCGTTTATTTCAATTAACTATTTCCCAAAGAATTTGTATCGCAATTGAAGTGGGTATTCAAAGCGGCACTTTAGCTATTGCTATCACTGCCGGTTTATTAAAGAATCCCGATCTAACCATTCCCGCAATTGTCTATAGTTTATGGATGTATGTCAGCGCTTTTATCGCTGTTTATTATGGTCGCCAAAAAGCCGCTTTGGCAAAATAGCTAAATCGGGTGATAGGATATAGCTAAAAACTGATAACTGATTATGTTAATTGGTAAATATTTAACCCTAGAGGAATTATCTACCTGTTCCCAAACTTATCAAAAGTACGCGGCACAAATCGATCCCTACCCAAAAAATCCCGCAACGATAAGCGCTTGGCAAAATCTCGCTCACTTTATTATCGATCCAATTATTGATAATTTTGGTCGAGAAAAATTTCAATTAACCTATGGATTTTGTTCCAGTGATCTGAGAAAATTTCTCCAAAAAAAAGACCCGATCACCGGCTTAAAAAACGGTAGAATCGATCCCAGTCTTGATCAACATTGCGCCCACGAAATTAATCAAAAAGGTCAATATTATTGTCAGCGATTGGGGGCAGCCTGTGATTTTCGGATTATCAATTTAACGAGCGATCGCCTAATAGATTGGATTTTAACCGCAAAATTACCCTTTGATTCTCTCTATTTTTACGGAATTAATCGCCCGATTCATATCAGCTACGGACCCCAACATAAACGAGATCTATGGACTTTTACCCCTAAAGGAACACCGACTAAAAAAGGTTTACAATCATGGTTAGAAGCCGCTAAATCTATCGATTCTGAAGCTAAAAAATCCCCCAAAATAGGGGGATAACCAAGACTTAAAACCGTCTTCTTTTAGATTTCTGGTTCCAGATCGTCCTCTTCGTCCTCATCGGCCGGTTCCGTGGGTAAAGGAACCGAACCCATGTCTAATTTATCCCGCAATAACTTCTCAATTTCTGCCGCTACTTCTGGCCTTTCTTCGAGATATTTAACGGCATTATCGCGACCCTGGGCAATATTTTCGCCATTATAGCTATACCATGCCCCTTTACGAGTAACCACGTTAGTTTGTTCGGCGATATCGAGCATACAACCCACCTGGGAAATGCCTTTACCGAAGATAATATCAAATTCAGCAATCCGGAAAGGAGGCGCGACTTTATTTTTAGCCACCTTAACTTTAGCCCGAATTCCGTATTCCCCTTCCGTGCCTTTTTTCAAAGTTTGAATGCGACGGATATCTAAACGCACCGAGGCATAGAATTTTAAGGCCGTTCCCCCGGTGGTCACTTCAGGATTGCCGTAGGTGACACCGATTTTTTGCCGCAGTTGGTTGAGGAAAATCACCACACAACCAGATTTACCAATATTACCGGCAATTTTTCGCAGGGCTTTACTCATCAAACGGGCCTGCAAACCCACCTGATTATCCCCCATTTCCCCTTCAATTTCCGCCCTCGGCACTAAAGCGGCCACCGAGTCGATGACGACGATATCCACGGCCGAAGAACGCACTAACTGGTCAACTATTTCTAAGGCTGCCTCCCCCGTATCCGGTTGTGCCACCAGTAAATTATTGATATCTACCCCTAAATCTTCCGAATAGGTGGGATCTAAAGCGTGTTCCGCATCGACAAAGGCCGCCACTCCCCCAGCTTTCTGCACTTCTGCGATCGCATGGAGGGCTAAGGTGGTTTTTCCAGAACTTTCTGGCCCGTAAATTTCGACGATGCGGCCTTTCGGTAAACCGCCACCCAAGGCCATATCTAGGGTTAAAGCACCACTAGGTACGGTTTCCACCCGCATCCGGGTGGCGTCTCCTAAACGCATAATCGAACCTTTGCCAAAGTTGCGCTCGATTTGATTTAAGACTAAACCCAAGGCTTTATCTCGATCGGAATTATTTGTCATTGTCGCCATTAATTTTCTCCCCAGTTTTCTTAAGTAGTACAGCAGTATCTAAAGATTGTAGCTTGTTTTAATCTTGATCACCAAAAAGTTAGAGACTTTTTCCAGAATGGTGATCAAAAATCAAAAGTTTTGATTTTTACAGCCAAGGCCGGCTCATCTGTTCTAATTGCGTCACCTCTTGCGCTTCTAAACTCCATCCTAATGCCCCGGCATTTTCGATCGCCTGGGCCGCAGTTTTGGCCCCCGGAATGGGAATTACATCCCCTTGAGCGATTAACCAATTGAGGGCGACTTGTGCGGGGGTTTTTTGGTATTTTGCGCCCAATTCTTGCATTACCCTTAAAATTGGGGCTATTTTCTCCAAACCTTCTTTTTTGAACCGCGAGTCAACTTTTCTGGCTCCATCGGGCAAATTCTGGCTTTCTGGGCTATATTTACCCGTCAGTAGTCCTTGAGCGAGGGGGCTGTAGGCGAGGATGGTGACACCTAATTCCTTGGCCGTGGCTAAAATTGCCTTAGTTTCTATTTTGCGATACAAAAGCGAATACTGCACCTGATTGACCGCTAAGGGAACCTCTTTTTTCGCCAAAATCTGGCTTGCTTGACGCATTTGCTCGGCGGAATAATTACTTACACCCACGGAACCAATTCGGCTGCGTTTTACTTCTTCCCCTAGGGCATTGATTAGGGTTTCTTGGCTAATTAGGAAGGTGAAGGGCCAATGTACTTGGTAAAGAGCCATTTTATCGGTTTTTAGACGGTTTAAGCTCTCGGTAATGGCATTATGCACCGCATTCGCCCCAAATCGCCACGGTACGGGGGCAAATTTGCTGGCAATATCGATGGGAATATCAGTCTCTTGCGTAAATTTTCCTAAGAGTCGTTCCGATTCCCCCAGTCCATAGACTTCGGCAGTGTCAAAAAAGGTGATTCCTGCCTCTACTGCCGCTTTAAAGGCCGCTTCTACCTGACTAGCTCCGTATTCCTTGCCATAGTTCCAGAATAGTTTATCCCCCCATGCCCAAGTCCCAATTCCTAAGGCACTGACGGAAATTCCTGTTTGTCCGAGATTAGCGGTTTGTCTAGTCATATTCTCTACACGGAATGACAGCGTTTCCCATTAAAGTTGAAGTGTAACCTATATTTGGTCTGACTCACCACTAACCCCCTTTTTTGATTCCGGGAAATTCGCACCCATAATTAATGGGAAAGGACTTGACTTTGCCGGCGACTTGCGCTATGCTTTTCTTATAATGGGAATCCGTGCAAAATTTTTTTAGATGCAAAGATTTCTATTATAAATAAAATCTTTTAAAAATATTATCCCAAAATCTGCCGATAAAAGCAAGCGAAATTTTGCCGATAATTGTTAAGTTTTGTTAACCAAGAAATACAGAGATCAGCAAGGTCAAAAAATCGAAGTCTCTTGCTGATCCTGTTTGTCGCCTAAGCTATGATTAGGTTAGGCGAATTTGGCGCTTTGACTAATTGTTAGTGCTAATTTCCGTGGTTTCAACAATTGCCGTCGGTTGGCAGGGAGTGGGTTGAAATTTCTCTGGAAAAGAGAAGCCTAAAAATGATGCGATCGCAACTATGGTGCTGATAATTTTGGCAAGACTAACAAGGTCTTCTCTGTACTTTAACCAATATTTATACATAATCATCAATCCTTTTACTTAGGAGGTGAACTATCTTTAGATTAAAAAAATTCTGATTATTTGTCGTTACTCAAAAGTCATGAAAATGGTACTTTTTTTAGGTACTCTCAAGTAACCTGACAAGGTACTGAAAAGTAATCTTAAGTCCTGTTACCCTTAAAAAATGATGATAAATGAACTAAAAATGACTGAAACTAAAACCCTTTCATGGACTGAATTAGAAATGCTGGTTAATGATCTGAAAAAAAAGCATACAAACAAGGGATTAACGGACGTGGAGACAACAATATTAAGAGGTATTTTTGATGATAAAAAATATGCTGATCTAGCGGAAGAAATTAGTCAAGAAGAACAGTCAATCAAGAATGCGGCTCATAAGTTATGGAAAATCTTGTCAGAGCAAATGGGTGAAAAGATTGACAGTAACAATCTGATTACTGCTTTGGCAAGGTATAGAGATAATTCTCAGACATTTGATCATAACAATAAACCGCAAACTCAGCAATCAGATAAAGTTTTTGAATTAGTTATTGAGGTAGGGATAGACGAACTGACACCAGAGAACAATGATAAAATTATCAGCTTTCTTCAAAAAATCGCCAGAGACGAGACGATCAAGCCTATTATGAAACTTAAAGGCAGTATTCGGCTATTTTTAGAAGGTTCAGAAGATGGACTACAGCGCCTAGCAGATTTACATCAATCGGGGGAATTGCAAGCCCTTCTCAATGAACTTAAATCAGACGATATACCCGAAATTATCGTCACAAAAGCAGAGTTCACTACAGATGCAAAAGTTATTGAAAAAGCCGAATTAATTAAGGCAATTCGAGAGGGAACAATCGATAAGACAACTCTACAACAAGTTGATTTAAGTGGGGCTATCCTGAGAGGGGCTGCCCTGATTGGGGCTGCCCTGATTGAGGCTGACCTGATTGAGGCTGACCTGATTGAGGCTGATCTGAGAGGGGCTATCCTGAGAGGGGCTTTCCTGAGTAGGGCTTTCCTGATTGAGGCTAACCTGAGAGGGGCTATCCTGAGAGGGGCTTTCCTGAGAGGGGCTGACCTGAGTAGGACTAACCTGAGTAGGGCTATACTTATTGAGGCTGACCTGAGTGGAGCTATCCTGAGTGGAGCTATCCTGAGAAGGGCTAACCTAAGTGTGGCTATCCTGAGAGAGGCTATCTTGAGTGGGGCTATCCTGAGAGAGGCTATCCTGAGTGGGGCTTTCCTGGGTTGGGCTATCCTGAGAGAGGCTGACCTGAGAGAGGCTGACCTGAGAGGGGCTAACCTGATTGAGGCTGACCTGAGTGGGGCTATCCTGAGTGGGGCGGAAGTCGAAAACGCTATCTTTACCGGTGCAACGGGGATCACCCCCGAACAAAAACAGGATTTGATTCGACGAGGGGCAATTTTTGGGGATAATTCTAACGATCGCAGTAAAGTATTAGTTTAAAACAGCCTTTGATCTCCACCTTCAGCAGAGATTTAGGTAGGGTTGGCTGAATAAATGTGAAATATAGACGAGATAAGGGGTTTGGCGGCCTGTTTAGCCAAGCAGCTGCAAGATTTTCAAGCTGGTGGCTCAAAAACCTTGTATCTTAACCAGCGATCGCCCTTACTTTTTCAGCCAACCCATAATTAATGGGAAAGGACTTGACTTTGCCGGCGACTTGCGCTATGCTTTTCTTATAATGGGAATCTGTGCAAAATTTTTTTAGACGCACAGATTTCCATTATGAATAAAATCTTTTAAAAATATTATCCCAAAATCTGCCGATAAAAGCAAGCAAAATTTTGCCGATAATTGTTAAGTTTTGTTAACAGAGAAATACAGAGATCAGCAAGGTAAAAAAAATCGAAGTCTCTTGCTGATCCTGTTTGTCGCCTAAGCTATGATTAGGTTAGGCGAATTGGCTCTTCTGGTTTTTGTGTGGAAGGAAGAAGAATAGGGATAATTTGGGTGCATCTCAATTTTGTCGAAATATCTATAGGATATTTTGGGCGCACGCGGTGCGCCCCTACCATTGGCGCAATAATATTATTGTAGGGGCGAATTGCATTCGCCCTCTTTGATTAACCCACCGCAAACCCTGTATATTCTCTGACTAGGGGTTCATGAAAGGCTAAAACAATATCTTCTTTAGGAACACCTAAATTAACTAATTCATTGGCAATTCCCACCTCAGTGCCATCATGTTGTATCCAGATTTTACCCTTTTTAATATCGAGATGCAAAACACAACCATGATATCTTCGTCTATTTTTCCAGCCAACATACATCAATTGATAGTGATCGCCAACTGTATCAAAAATCAATTGTTGTTCAATCGGATCTTTAGATGAACCTATCTGAGAATATTCAGTAATGACTTGCTTGACATAGTGACGATATTGTTCTAATTTTTCCATGGGACAATTACCTCCCCAATCGGATCATAAATAATCAGGTAAATTTGAAATCGTTTAACGACAGTTTGAATAAATCGCAATTCAAAAAAACTATAATAAATATCTAAGGGAACATCTAAATATAACTGTCTTTTAGGTTCTTTTTCTTCTCCTTTTCTCACTGCACCATGAAAACGATCTTTAGCAGAGTTAGCAGGCATAATAATTATTAATGATAACATTTCGTCATGACGATCGACCCGGGTGAGAACATCTCAAACCCTATTGACAATTGACCAATTTTGTGATCCGCGTGGGTATTTCAAGTGATAAGGGACTTGCGTGAGAATAATATCCCAATCGATCGGAGGGCGCAAGCTTTGCGCCCCTACAGTAACGGATTTTGTCCACAATGTAGGGGCGAACTGCGTTCGCCCAAAAGGTACATTATCAAAGCGCAAGTCCCTAAGCTAAGACGTATTTAAACCGCTTATTCTGAGATTAGCCCCCCCTTGCCTGATCCAAACAAGCAATTTGAATTACGAACAGCTTAACTAGCTGACATCCATCGTGATAAAATCGGCCTTGTCTTTCTTCTGCCAGCGCGATGCCGAGCGGCGGTATGTTGAGCTTATTTCCCCTTTTACTTTTTACTTGGTATAACTCGTGCAGGTTTTCATTTATCATACTCCCGAACTTACCCCCGTCCATACTCTACCCGATTGCGCCGTCGTTATCGATGTTTTAAGAGCGACAACCACGATCGCCACTGCCCTCAATGCCGGTGCAGAAGCAGTGCAAACCTTTAGCGATCTGAAAACCCTGATGCAGGTGAGCGATACTTGGCAACCAGAAAAACGTCTCCGGGCAGGAGAAAGAGGCGGTGCGAAAGTGGAAGGCTGCGATCTGGGCAATTCTCCCCTCGATTGTACCCCTGATTTAATGAAAGGTCGTCGTCTGTTTATCAGCACCACTAACGGCACTCGCGCTCTGCAAAGGGTGGAAGAATCCCCAATCGTGATCACTGCGGCTATGATCAATCGGCAAGCTGCGGTTAATTACTTATTGGATAGGCAGCCCGACACCGTCTGGATTGTTGGCTCTGGTTGGGAAGGGGGTTATTCTCTGGAAGATACGGCCTGTGCTGGAGCGATCGCCAATGCGCTACAAGAACAATCGGGGCAAATGGCGATCGGTAATGATGAGGTGATCGCCTCGATCGCTCTTTATCGTCAATGGCAAAATGATCTTTTAGGAATGTTCCACAGTTGTAGTCATGGTCAGCGCCTCTTGCGTCTCCACTGTCAAGAAGATTTAAAATACTGCGCTAATATTGACTCTCTTGATGTTTTACCGATCCAAAAAGAACCGAGCATTTTAGTCAAACTTTAGACATTACCACCCAGAGAAAGGGTCATCCGTGCCGGTAGGAGCATCAATCCTACCCGGATTCCTTTATTTATAGTTTACCAAATAAATCTAAAAACTTTGTTGGATAAGAATTTCAGACCTTTTTGAAATCCAAAAGCGCCTCGTCTGGGAGTGATCAGGGGGAAAATTCTGGGACTTTTTCCCTGAAAATTAGGTAATTGAGCAGATGAAAATCGGTAAAACCCTACACCCCACACCCCACACCCCACACC
>NZ_JADEVX010000322.1:0-2285 GCF_015207925.1 Microcystis sp. LEGE 00066
AGAGGGAATGCTATCCATCTCGGAATGGTTGGCAAAATCCTCCAGTGTTTTTACTAAGAGTTGTCAAACAATCCGAAACTGGTTTGGAGAAATAATTAGTTATTTCGAGCGAAGGACAACGAATGGGGTGGTCGAGGGAATCAACAATAAACTTAAACTAATAAAAAGAAGAGGCTATGGCTTTAGAAACTTTCGGAATTTTTGGGTTAGAAGTATGTTATCTTGGCATCTTGTCTGTTGATTTAGCATAAAGAGTAACGAAGAGCCGTAAAAACAAACATCAAAGGCAAGAAAGAAGTTCATCTGTCCTAACGTTTGCAGAAAAGGTTTTTAGGTTCTTCGGTTTGTCTTATGCAATAGACGGGAGTTATAAGGGATGGAACCCTTATAGAGAAAGACATTGGGCGATTTTTGTCAATTGTTTTTTATCTAAAGCGAACTAATCAATTAAATCCCTTACCAGATAAAGATTTTGTTGATTTATGCCCCCCTATCGAACCATAACAAGTAACGAAGAGCCGGTTTTTAGAGGTAATGATTCGTTAGTAGTGGCGTAGCCCTCTTGCTTACCTGCTATGAATTATGTAAAATATTTATTAATAAAAATAATTGGAACCCGATCAGTCTTTAAACCTCTAGCTTGATCATGACTTTTCTGATAAATATCTTTTTCTGGCTCCTGTCTGGCTTACTCAAATATCAGCTCTGGTAGGGTGCGTTCCCTAATGCAAGTATAGTTATGGTTTTCAGCGAATTGTGGGATGCCATGTCGCAGTAAGGTTTTTGCCTTGTGGTGATAGGCTATTCTCCCTAACGACCGTACAGCCGGCTTGCTTTTTGCTGCGGTAATATGGAATAAGATGATAAAACTCCCAATCGAACTTTCAAAACCCACTCCCCTCTGACGGCTGGCAATGGCAAAACACAAAGCCTGCTTGACCCACAGCCGAATGCCTTTGGTTAGCTATGGCTGTAGCCACTCTCTGGATGGTTATGCTGGGTGGAGAAGCGGAAAATCAATCTCCTGAACCCAATTTAGAGCAACTTCCCCCCCAACATACTGTCTTTAGTAAAACTCTCCACCTCAAACCCTTACGTCAGCTTTCTTGTTTTCTTCTGGGTTCTATTACCCTAGTTGCTGATTTACTGAAAGGTTTGTCGATTCACCTTCATCTTTGAAGTTCTTTCCCTCCCACCCCCGTTGATGCTTTTTACTACTCCCCTTCCTCTTAGTTGTAAAATACCTACACCTGTCAGTCCCTATTGACCATCTCCTAAATCCTGAGAAGATTACCAAACAATGTTAGAATAATTCCCGTACTGTAGGCGCTTGCAGATTCTTGTGGGCGTGGCAGGGCAGGCGAAAAACGATTCCGTTAGGAATTAAACCAAAAAAGTTCCACTGGCAACAGCAGTAGATTTTATCTCACTGGGTTGACCGGTTGGCAGTTCGTCAAATTACGGATCAATACAAAATTATCATTTACAGATCTTTCTTGGTAACTTATGGCACAGCGTACACGCTTAGGTGAAATCCTTCGTCCCCTCAACTCAGAATATGGTAAAGTTTCTCCCGGTTGGGGAACTACCTTGCTGATGGGAGTGTTTATGGCTCTGTTTTTAGTCTTTTTGCTGATTATTTTACAGATCTACAACTCCTCCCTAATTTTAGAAGGATTTAATGTGGATTGGGGTCAGTAAGCAGATTCCAACAATCTTGTCGGCATTTTTGGCCGCAGAATTGTCTCTCGGACTTTAGCAGGTGGGTTATTGCCCACCGCAAGTTTTTTATTAGGAGCAAACACATGAATATTTTTGGGATTGGATTGCCAGAAATGGGGTTAATTCTCTTGATTGCCCTGCTAGTTTTCGGACCGAAGAAATTACCAGAAATCGGTCGCAGTTTAGGCAAAACTATTCGAGGATTTCAAGAAGCATCCAAGGAATTTGAAAGTGAATTTAAGCGAGAGGCCCAGCAGATTGAAGACTCGGTAAAAATCAAAGCTGAATTAGAAGAAAGTCAATCTCCTAGGGATCAAACTCGTTCCAGTTGACAACTTTGTAGAGATGTAGAGTAGGTCAAATTCGAGGCTATCCGCTAGATTAACATCGATAATGACCAAATCGAGATTAAATTGGCAGTTTTACCATAGACCTCTTGTAAAAATCAAAAATTGTTGTTAGGGTCAGGAGTCGGTCGTCAGGAGTCGGTCGTCAGGAGACAGGAGATTGTTTTATTTATTCTTCCCACTTCCCCACACCCCGCACCCTACACCCTACACCCC
>NZ_JADEVX010000114.1:0-14465 GCF_015207925.1 Microcystis sp. LEGE 00066
CTACTGTACTTTTAGCTTGGGCGGCAATTATATCTGAGGGGTGAAAATAGGGGGAATTCCAAAAGTCGTAGGTGGCACTCGCTGCGGCTAGATTTCCCGAAGCTTGTGGCACACTTGTACTAGGTTGACTGGCCAAGTTTTCTACGATACTGATTAACCTTTTCTTTCTTCTGGTGTCCCCTAGGTCTGCATATTGTAATTCTTGGGCTGCCCATTTCTCCATTTTTTTGCTTACCTCCACCTTAATTCCTTCTTTCAAAACTATACCTATCAATCGTTTCCCCTTTTTTTAAGTTTCTTCTCTTTTTGTTAAGAAAGATCTGACTAATGGATAGCTTGATAAGGGGGGTTTTGATCCCCCTTTAATACTAGAGCCAAAAAAGACAGGCAGGGAGCCTGTCTAGAAAACCAAACAAATTTATCTATCAGTTGGCCAAAAATAGGGAGTTTTTTGCGTCAAATTTCCAAGCAATACCATCGGGATCTCTGATGCGACTCCAATCGGCAAATTCTGTTTCGGATTTATTTTTCTTGTTTCTACCCAAAACGGCCGGGGTAACTCCTAAACGTTTAGCCAAATCCGCCAAACTCATCGATGAGATGGTTTCAGATACAGTGGTTAGTGATTCTTCCCTAACCTCTGATTCTGATTGGGATAAAGAACTGGCAGAACTGTTTAAACTAGGATTAATTATCTCCTCCGGTTCTTGAATTACCGTTTCTTGAACAGAGATTGCTGCGGTATTTTCTTCCTCTTTTTCCTCAAATAATTTACCTAAATTAGTCAGAGATTGGGAGGAAGAAATAACAGGAACTTCCGAGACAGAATTTTCGCTTTTTTCGGCGACAATCAGAGAGGATTTAGCCTCCTGGGATTGCTCTAAATTGGTCAGAGGGGATCTCGAGGCAGTAATCGCAGGAACTTGTTTTTCCCCTATTTCTTCTAAAGAGGGGTCACTCTCATCAAAAATACTACCCAGGGTACTGGCGGTGATAAAGTAATAGGCCATACCCTTATCGCCTACAGCTTTTTTTTGCGCTCCAAATTCCTCAGCTTTTCTGTCTAAAAATTGTCTGGCTAATTTGGCCGTGAGATTGGCTTTTGCCGATAGGTCAATCGGGGTGAGACAACCTTGATTGTCCTGTAAAAGTTGATTGAAATAGGGGTTAATCACCGTCGATAATTTTGACCAGCGATAGTCTTGCCACACCTTGACTGCCAGAGTTAAGAGGAAGACAAGTAGGATCAATGGCCAAGCGGTAAAAAGAAGGATGATTAACACCGCTAGGGGGATGATGAGGACGAGAAACCCCGTCGTCTGACGATCGATAATTTTTCCAGTCATAATTTCATAAGCTGCCACAATTAAAATTCTTAATGGCTAGTTTGACTATCTCCTGCCATAAGTGTATATGACCAGTTTAGGCTTTATTGGTCACGCCGGTTAGTTCTAGTCGTTCAAACATGGCAAATCGTGCCTTCAAGGCCAGAGAATCATCAAGTTTTGTTAAAAAAATCGGTTTTTGATACTTTTGTTCTAAAGCTTTTTGGATTAACCAATCGGCTAAAAAGGGATTTTTGGGTAGTAGGGGACCGTGAGCATAGGTAGCGATCGCATTGTGGTAAAATGCTCCTTCATAACCGTCCTCTCCGTTATTTCCGTAACCGGTAATCACCTTTCCTAGGGGAGAAACGGTCTGTAAATAGGTACGACCCCCGTGATTTTCAAAGCCAATTACTAGCGGTTTTTCCCCAGTCATAGCTTTAATTTCCTCCGCTAAAGGGGAAGCAGTAATTTCAAAAACCACGTTACCGATACAGCGTTTTGCATTGGGTCCGGGATGTTTACTTACTAGGTCTAATAATCCTAATCCTTCGATTCTTTGACCGAAAGCTGGTTCATAATAATGGCCTAATAATTGTGGGGAACCACAGGTAAAAACCCCCGGTATTCCTGCGGATAATTGTTCTTTCATCGCCGCTGCTTTTCTCCCCTGTAAATCGCGCATAACGATCTCCTGTTGCCGATCCTGCGCTCCACCCCCAACAATTATATCTACTTGGTAAAATGTCTCGGCTTCTGTTTGAGCATCTAGGGGAATAATTGTTACAGCAATATCACGCCATTGACATCTTCTTTGGATAGTAATAACATTACCTCGATCGCCATAGGTACTCATTAAGGTCGGATATAACCAGCCGATTTTTAGTTCTAGTTCTTGCATAATTTTTTAGGGGATTAGGGAATGGGGAAATGGGGATTTAGGGAATGGGGAAATGGGGGAATTCAACTAACACCCTAACACCCTAACACCTAACATCAATCTTCACTCTTTTCTAATTTCTACAAAATCTTTCTACCTGTGAGAATCTCTCGTACTTCTAACATAGCAGAATAGGTGGGTAAAATATGTAAAGTTTCCTCATTTTTGGTGTTATTAAGGGCAATTTGGATCGCTTTTTTTAGATCGGATTCAACAATTAAATTAACGGGATAAGCGAGACTATCCTGACTATATTGTAAGCGCAAAGCCATGTCATAAAGTCGATCGCCTGTTACCACTAAAGTTGTTCCCAAAGGGGTTAATTTTTCCGTATCCACATCCCAAATCCAAGAAACATCCGTCCCGTCGGGGATGCGATCATTGAGAACTAAGAGAGTAGTAGAAGACTTTTCTTTCTGTAAAATATCAGCCACTGCGCGAATTGTTTCATTCATACCCACGGGATTTTTGGACAGTAAAATTCTAACTTTTTTACCCTCAATTTCTAATTCTTCCGCTCGACCAAAAGCCGCTTTAAAACCCTGAACTGTCTCAAAAATTTCTCGATCTTTAATCCCCAATTCCTGGGCTACTAAACCCGCCGCTAAAGTATTATATTTATTATAAACACCGATTAAAATCTGCGGCCAATCGTGACTATGGAAAGCAGGATTACTCTTTTTAAAGCCACAACTAGGACAACTAAAATCCCCTAAATGGGAGAGATAAACCCCTCGATAATCCAAAGAAGCACCACATTTAGGGCAGTAAATAGAATCGACAGCGTGGGGAATTTCTTCTAGATATAATTCTGGCTCACTTAAGCCAAAATATACAACTCTTTGGGGCAGTTGTTGACCCAAATGGGAAAGAGTCGGATCATCAGCATTGAGAATCACTAAAGTATCGGTGGGTAGGGGAGATATGGACCCTTGCCAACGGCGACTAATCGTATCCACTTCCCCATAGCGATCGAGTTGATCGCGAAACAAATTGAGAGCTAAAATAGCGCGAGGACGACAATCTTTTAAAACCAAAGGGAGAATATTTTCATCCACTTCTAAAATGGCATAATCAGCCTTTAAAGTGCCGAATAAATTGGCATCGGCTAATAAAGCAGTGATTAAACCATTAATTAAATTCGCCCCAGTGGTATTATGGGTGACTTTTGCCCCCTGACGCTCTAGAATAGTTCTTAGCAGTAGGGAAGTGGTAGTTTTTCCATTCGTGCCAACCACCAAGATTACCCCCCGTCGGACTTGCCCACAAAGTAGCGGCAACAAACGGGGATGGAGACGACGGGCAATTTCCCCCGGCAAGACGCTGGCGGCCCCTAAACGGAGTCCTTTAACCACAGCAGTAACGGTTTTAGCCACCGCTACGGCTATCCCTAAACGGATGCGATCAAACAATTGCATGAAGTGAGATTCTTATAGCTGTTTCGTGATTTTACCGCTAAAAGAAGACTGGTAAACGGGGTAAGTTCCCATTGATTCTTTCCTACCGACAAAAAAGACAGCCTATAATATAGGTAAGTTTGGGGCCGATTCTACCGCACACGACATTTTAGGGCTAGAGCTTATGGGTTTATTGACAAGATTGGGGATTTCACTGGGATTAATCGCCCTAGGCGGTGCTGTGGGTGTACTAGGAAATCAGTATTTAAGCAGAAAAGCAACCCTAGAGGTAAATACACCGCCAGCAATCCTCCCCGCTTCCCTCTCTCTCCCTGTTATTCCCCAAAACGACAGTAATGTTAATTTTATCGCCCAGGCCGTGCAGAAAGTCGGGCCGGCGGTGGTGCGGATTGACTCGGCCCGGGAAGTGGCCGACCAAATTCCCGAACAATTTAAACAGCCCTTTTTTCGGCGCTTTTTTGGTAATGAAGTGCCGATTCCCAGGGAGCATTTGGAACGGGGAACCGGTTCCGGGTTTATTGTTAGTACAGATGGAATGCTTTTGACTAATGCCCATGTGGTGGAAGGGACAACCCAAGTAAAAGTGACTTTGAAAAACGGTCAAATCTATCAGGGTAAAGTTCTGGGGGTTGACAATATGACCGATGTGGCCCTGGTGAAAATTGAGGCGGAAAATTTACCGACGGTGACTTTTGGCAAGGCCGAAACTTTAATCCCTGGGGAGTGGGCGATCGCAATTGGCAATCCCCTAGGCTTAGATAATACGGTGACGGTGGGCATTATTAGCGCCCTAGGACGCACTAGCAGCGAAGTGGGGGTTCCCGATAAACGGGTTCGTTTTATTCAAACCGATGCCGCTATCAACCCCGGCAATTCCGGCGGCCCGTTGCTAAACGCCAAGGGGGAAGTTATCGGCATTAATACGGCAATTCGGGCCGATGCTCAGGGTTTAGGGTTTGCTATTCCCATCGAAACCGCCCAAAAAGTGGCGGGACAGCTATCTAGCAAGGGTAAAGCGGAACATCCCTACATCGGTATCCAGATGGTGACGCTAAACCCAGAATTACGGCAGCAATTGAATGAAACTAAAGAATTAAGCTTTAATATTGACCAAAATGAAGGGGTAATCGTCCTGCGAGTGGTGGAAAATTCCCCCGCTCAAAAAGCCGGAATGCAACCGGGTGATATCATCGAAACTGTGGCAGGAAACCCCGTTAAAACCGCCGCCGATGTGCAGCAGGGTGTGGAAACCAGTGCGATCGGTGGTAATCTGGAAATCGAGATTAACCGCAGGGGTAAACAACAAACTCTCACCGTTCAACCGGGGGTTTTTCCCAGCAAAACTAGCGAGTAAACTACTTTCAACCGGTCAAGGGGCGACCCCTTACCCTACACTGGGAGGAGAGAAAATAGCAGCGGAGCGATCGAAATTGAGGCAGCGGTTACAATTAAAATTATCAATTGGGCGCGGGGCTGCCCTTCTAATCGGTTTGCTGGGATTAACGGCCTGTCAACCTCCCGATCCGCCGAAAATTTCGCCGACAGAATCGCCTAAAATTGAGGAAAATGGCCGGTTAATTCTCAATAATGCCACCTTAGAACAGGCTAACCCCTCCGGACAACCCCTCTGGAAAATTCAGGTCAAAAAAGCTACCTACACCCAAGACCAAAAAATCGCCCGTCTGGAAAATATCAAGGGTAATATCTATCAAGATGGGAAAGTAGTTTTACAGGTTAGTGCTGACCGCGGTGAAGTCTATAAGGAAGGCCAGGAAATTCTCCTCAAAGATAATATTGTGGCTGTAGATCCCCGCAATAAGGCCATTATTAACGCGCCGGAATTGCGTTGGCTACCCAAGGAAGGTGTTTTAATCTCCCCCAAAGGGATCAAAGGTAGTCATTTACAACTAGAAGCCAAGGCCCGCCAAGGACGCTACGACACGCGCCAAGAAAAACTAGAATTACAAGGTCAAGTGGTGGCTACCGCCAAGGAATCTCGTGTCGTCCTGCAAACCGAGCGCCTGTACTGGGAAATTCCGCAACAGGTCATTAGTACCGATCAAAAAGTCGCTTTTGATCGCTATATTAATAAAACTATTATCGATCGCCTGACTGCTATCGGCGGTCGTTGGGAAAGAAAAAATAATCAGGTTATCCTGCAAGAAAACCTCGAATATCGCTCTTTAGAACCACCTTTACAGATTTCTGGTTCTCAGGCAATTTGGAACTATCAAAATCGTACCCTAACTTCCGATCGCCCCACGGAAATTTTTCAATATCAAGATCAAATTACTATTACTGGTAATCGTGTGGTGGTGGAATTAGGCAATCGCATCGCTTATCTCAAGGACGGGGTTAAGGGAATTAATCAGAAAACTGGGGCGCAATTGTATAGTCAGATTTTAACTTGGAAAATGTCGGAAAAAATTGTCGAGGCCGAGGGGAATATTATCTATGAACAACAGGAACCAAAATTTAATCTCACCGGCGATAAAGCGATCGGCACTTTAGAAGATAATAACATTGTTGTTACCAGTAGTTCCCCCGATCGAGTTGTCACCGAGATTTATCCCCGTTAACAGGGAAAATTAGCCAAAAAAAACTCTCCCCAGAAAAGGGAGAGGGGGGGTAAATATTTATACTTTGCACGGTTATAACTTGCATTTTTTACTCAAAGACAATAATATAGTTCAAGAGTCATAATTAGAAGCAAAGCACTCATTAAAAACATGATTAACCTAGAATTCACGGAAGAAGAAAAGAACTCACTGTATTATGAAAGATTTCATCATCCTCATCCCCGGGTTCAACTGAAGATGGAAGTTCTCTGGTTAAAAAGCCAAAAGATACCGCACAAAAAAATTTGTCAGTTAGCAGGAATCTCGCCAAATACCTTATTAACCTATCTTCGAGATTATCAAGAGGGCGGAATAGAAAAATTAAAAGAAATCAACTTATATCGCCCTAAAAGTAAATTAGAGTCTCAAAGAGAAACGCTCAAAAAATATTTCGAGAAAAATCCACCAGCCACAATAAATGAAGCTGTATATAGAATAGAAGAATTGACAGGGATAAAACGAAGTCCTACCCAAGTGAGGAAATTCTTAAAATCCTTGGGAATGAAATGTTTAAAAATAGGTTCTCTTCCTTCTAAAGCTGACCCAGATGAACAAGAAGACTACAAAGAAAAAAAGCTAGAACCCAGACTAAATGAGGCTAAAGAAGGAAAAAGGGCTGTTTTTTTTGTTGATGCCGCTCACTTTGTTATGGGAGCTTTTCTCGGTTTTGTTTGGTGTTTTGAGAGACTTTTTGTTAAGTCACCGAGCGGGCGTAAACGCTTTAATGTTTTAGGAGCATTAAATGCAATAACTCATGAAGTTATTCTGGTAACATATGACACTTATATTACGGCAACTCAAGTCTGTGAACTCCTTGAAAAAATAGCTGCTTTAGGACTAATGATTCCCATCACTCTAGTCTTAGATAATGCCCGCTATCAGAAATGTAAAATTGTTGAAGAATTGGCTCTTTCTTTGTCAATAGAGCTACTCTATCTGCCGTCTTATTCGCCTAATCTAAATTTAATTGAAAGGCTGTGGAAATTTGTCAAAAAGAAATGTTTACATGGTAAATATTATGAAAACTTTTCTGACTTTTCTTCAGCCATTTATGAATGTTTGAATGATGCCCATCTGAAAAATAAAAAAGAACTGGATTCTTTGCTGACTCTACGATTTCAGAAGTTTAATAAATCTCAGATTATGAACGTCTAAAGTATAGATAGGAATAAACTTGGGAGAAGATTCTGTTCTCGGTTTTCATCTTGTAGGGATTCTTGCTTTTTCCCTATCTACCCAGATATTTTTCTTTTTGGCAACCCTTGTCTTGTCAGGTTTTGACCCACTTGTGTCCGTCAGTCAGGGTCACTCCTCATTTTACCTGATAGTGATCGCTTTTACTTTTGATATTCTGATGGGAGAATGAAACAGCCCTAGGGGCAGGGGGGATCAAACCCAAAATTCATCTTCAATTTAATTATAACCAGCTACTTACAAGATTGATAAAATTACAGAATTAATTAAGGTAAAAAGTATCTTTTTTAGCCGATTAACCAGCCAATTAAGCATTAAGATATGCTTGAAAATTTTTATTAAAACTCAAAAACTATGACAGAAAATATCCCCACCATTGTAGTCATGCACGGCGACCAAACTGGAGAAGAACTATTACTAGAAGCCCTGAGAGTATTACAACCCTCGATAATTCGTCAACCGCTTAACTTTGCCGATGTTGATCTTAGTTTAGCCCAACGTCGCCAGAGTAACAATCAAGTGGTTCATGAGGCTGCCGAAGCGACTCTCAAAACTGGATTAGCTCTCAAAGCTGCCACCATTACCCCAGAAATTAAAGGAGATGTGGGCAGTCCTAACGCTATTTTAAGAGAAGCAATGAATTCTCAGGTAATTCTCCGCATTGGTCGCCGTATCCCCGGTATTCGTCCGATTGGGGGCGTTTATTCTCCCATTGCCATTGTCCGCATGGCCGTTGATGATGCCTACGGGGCCAAAGAATGGCGAGAAACCACTGCCACCGGCGATGAAATTGCCTATCGCACCTCGCGCATTTCTAGGGCTACCAGTCGCGCTGTGGCCGAGTTTACCTTTCAACACGCCAAGAAAACCGGGGCGCGGGTATTTGGCGGACCAAAATTCACCGTTAGTGCCACCTACGAAGGGATGTTTAAAGAGGAATTAGACGCGGCGGCCCAAAGACATCCGGAAGTGCGTTATCAACCCCTGTTAATTGATGCAACTTTTGCCCTACTTTTACAAACCGACGGCGAAGCTTTGGTGATTCCGGCCCTTAATCGCGATGGCGATTTATTATCTGATTTTGTCTTGCAACTCTATGGCAGTATTGCTGGGGCCGAAAGTTTAGTTTTAGGATTTGATGAGGAGACCTTAGCAGTTAAAACTATTATGGCAGAAGCTCCCCACGGCACGGCCCCGGCTTTAGAGGGCAAAAATATCGCTAATCCCATGGCGATGATTTTAGCCTCGGCAGCTTTGTTAGGTTATATCGAAACTAGCGAGGCGCGTAAAGCTTCCAGGGCAATTTATGAAAGTGTCTTTGAAACTATTCACGAGGGCAAAAAAACCCCCGATTTAGGGGGCCAAATGACCATGAGTGAGTTTACCGATGAGGTGATTCGTCGTGTGGTCAGTAAGTTAGAGGTTTGGTCTGCTTTGGGGTAAATTAATGGGAACATCTGAGGCGGCAAGAAAGTGGTAATTAGCTAAAAATTTTGAGGTGTTTATTACAGCAGATATTTACAGCTTTTCTCAGATAGATGAGGTGCGTTATCGCAGCTAAAATACCTGATTAGCAAAGGTTATTTTGTACTTCACTTTTACGATAAAGGCTGTAGATAATTTGCTTTGATATCCATCCAATTTGAGAATTTATTCTAATTTGAGAATTTATAGCGGTTCTCGCATCTGTGCGGCACACTTAAACCTTTGCTGATTAAGCTGTTCAGGATCGGGAATGTACCTCCTGTGAATCAGAAACGCTATATTGCAGCAACAATGATCAAGAGGATGGTCAAATTTTGAATGATTTTACTATCTCTTCGGATTTGGGCTAAAATGAGACTTTGGCTAGTTATTTAAGTCTCCTCTAGGAAATTTATGTCTATTCAAGCCTTTGTTGATAATGGCTATTCTGGCTCTTCGTTACTTGGTATGGTTCGATAGGGGGGCATAAATCGACTAAATCCTTATCTGGCAAGGGATTTAATTGATTAGTTCGCTCTAGATCGAAAATAATTGACAAAAATCGCTAAATGCCTTTCTATATAGGGGTTCCATCCCTTATAACCCCCGTTCATTGCATAACACAAACCGAAGAGCCGCTATTCTCAGGGTTCGGAATATTGTAGACAATTTTTGTCAAGTCCAGAATTTAAGAAAAAAACTCTTCTGAGCATTCTGGGTTATCCATTAAAAAGAAGTAATAAGAAAATAGAACTATCTCAAAAAATTACAGAGTCTCTGGAAAAAAAGCAAATATCTGACAATGAAGTTTTGTTAGCCTATGTTAAACAACCCAGAATGTGGTTAAGTTTAAAAACAGGCGAACACTCTCAAATTCCTCGTTTAATGCCACCAGCACAATTATTAGATCAGTTTGGAGAAGAAGGATGGTATGGCCCGATAGTAGATAGCAATAGCCCTCGAATATGGTATATAAGAACTCACAAAGTTATTAATCGTCTCGGAGATACGGGTGAAATTAGACAGATAGAAGGGAGCTATATTCGCTGGTCGGTGATTGCAGAAATAGATGACAATTATGTTGCTTTCTCTTGGAATAATTTTTCTTTTACTGAGCAAGAAAAGGAATACTGTACGCCTTCACAGTTTCCCTTCTGGCACTACGTTCCCAAGTTTTTTGAGGAACTATCTCAACATTGTCAATCTTCTTGGGAGCATCCCATACTTCATGAACTGATTTTAAATCAAGTGTGGAATCAATACCTACAGGACACTAATAACTACAGATGGCAACACTTAAGAATTCGAGCCGAAGCTTCTGGAGTAGCATTAAACGCTCATAGTGCTGGGATATCAGAAATCAACGTCAAAGGATTGCAAGCTTTATCTAGAAAACTGGCGGAATCGGCCTTAGAGACTCTTGATTTTTCCGATCTAACCCAATGTAATCGAGTAGAAAACGCTATATTACATACTCTCATAAAAGAGTGGGGTACTAAATCCTATGAATTTAGTCTTGAAAAAGTCCCAGCACAACATCAAAAGCTTGAGGCCGAAAGTTCCACAAAACTACCCGAATTAGATAAGCTTTTTAAGGCTCATTGCTACTTTGGGTTAAAATCCGATTCTAGAACTCAGGATGCTTTTCAACACTTAAAATGCTATGATAGTGGGTACGGTGGTAGTGCACTGGCTTTGGATTTTGTACTAAGAGAGCTTGGACTTCGAGGCTAAGACTATGCCTGGGGTGATGTATCAAGGGAGGCTAGATTTTTTATCGGATCAACAAAAAGCTCGGCTTAGTCAGCTTTTTAGGCATCCGAACGGGCAAATTATGCCCCATGATCTTGCTGTGCGTCTGGGGATTACTCGTTCCGATGCGCTTACTGTACTAGCAATTCTCGAAGGGGATGGTATGTGTAGCATGAAATTACTCGTATATCACAAATGTGAACCTGATACCCCAGCAGGAGCAATACCTTATGGTCAGGGTTTTCCTAATCTGCCTTGGCTGTGTCCACTTTGTGAAGAAGAAGTGGACAACTATGATGATTTACTATTTGATTTTATAGCAGAAATTAATCAAGCTATCGAGTTTATCTAATCAAGTCTATGTCTAGTCAACAAGAAGAATTAGTTGAGATGATTATACAATCACTAGAAAAGCTTGATAAAAATGACCCTAAAACCGACAAGCTGGCTTCTTATTTATATGTCGCTGATAAAAGATTGTCGGATTATCTAGCCGAACTGAGAGTATTTCTGAAATGTGAGCAACCTAGCCAAGATCAAAGAATCCAGTGCGGATATATTTTAGAACAGATTGTTTATCTCTGCTTTAGAGGAGTTAAGGGTGCTACAAGTTTTAAAAGTTTTCAATCTGCTGGACCTCAATATGATTTATTAATATCTGGGGATGATCAAAAATGGAAAATAATCTCCGAGCTATTTTATCTTCCTTTTGAGAAACGAAATATACTTGTAGAAGCAAAAGCTAAACAGAGCAAATTAACAGATAAGGACTTTGCAAGACTTTGTAGTATCATGGATGTAAATTTATCTACTACGGGATTAGGAATTTTTTTTACTTTCAAGGGAGCCACTGGATTTCCTGATAGAAGCTCTTCTACAAGGCAGAGAAAGATCGGAGATTGTAGGCTTCGCCAAGCTTTATTTCATGCTAAGACAGGTAAGTATATTATTGTCTTTGATCAAGATGACATTTTTGAATTAGCTTCAAATGGTAGTCTGATTAAGTTAATAGTCAGAAAAATACGAGATTTACAGGAATTAAGTGGACTTCCTCCTATCTCTACAGAAGAATGGATAGAGATTGATTTACCAGAACACCTGAGAATCCTAGAGTATAGATCTAAAGAATAACTCCATAATTCTGTTCTACAAGGAACATCTCAAACTAATTATAGGTAGTAAAAAAGCGGGTTGAACCCCGCTTGTAATCAAAAACTAAGCCAATTTAAAGGCATCTCGCCAACACCAGCGCAACAGGGTAAAAGCTATCAAACCTTTAACCACTTCTAGAAACCAGTAACCAATCTGCAAGGACATCATTTCTCCCGACATTCCCGATGCGGTAACGGGAGCTAATAAACCCATAGCGCTCAGATTGGGAGTGAGAAAATAGGTGTAAATTAGGGTGATTACTAAGAGAACACCGGCGAATAGGAGCGATCGATGTTCGGGGAGATGGATTAAGGGATGATAGCGGTGGAAGACAACAAAGCTACACAGCACAATCGCCGCACAAACTAATTCCAGATGGTTAAAAATGCCAAATAGCAAGTAGCCGGCACTGGCAAAGCCATTTTGTGTCATCATGCCAGCTACGGATAAGCTGGGGATAATGATTAAATCGATGACGAAACTGGCACTTAACCAGAAACCGAGAACAACCATGGCTAGGGTTGTCCAATTAAACCAAGACCGATAACGCTCAACAAAAGTTTTCATTAGGCTTGCTCCTCGTTGCCTTTATAATTTAATTGTAAAGAGCGTTCGCCAAAATTTTGGCCAGTTTTTTGGTAATTCTTAGCAATTCTTATCAATTCTTATCAATTCTTAGGAGAGCAACCAAACAATACCGCTCTTACCTCTAGATTTGGCTACCCGCTCGGGGCAGAATTGTAAAGATTTATCAACAAGTGTTTATAAAAACCTTTAAATATTGACCAAGGTGACGATTCTAGACTTACCCTAAAACAATAACTGACTATCTACGGGTTTACTGTTATGGATAAGGATTTTCGTAACTATCGCATGGTTTGCACCCTCACCTTCGGAGATATTTACGGACAAATAATCGTTTGGTTAATCGTTATTTTTCTTACTCTCGCTTCCACTCTAGCTCTTTGGAGTAGCACTAGACAAATTTTCGCCCTCGCTACCGTGGGGTTAGTCGTCGTCCTCTCTTTGCCTTTTTTACTCTTTGCTTTCGTTACTACCCTCCTCAATCATATTGAATTCGTTCCCATCGAAGCGGAAACCAACATTCGTCGTGGTCCTGTCCCCGGAGTTAGCGGCAGCCGTGTACCTGCAGCCAGCTAAATCCGACCAAATCCCCAATAAATAATCTAGAGACGTTATCAGCAACGTCTCTAGCAGTTTTTGTCATTGGTTGCGTCTGGGTTTCTCGTTCGAGATGTTTGTAAATTTTTGTAAACTTAACTTGTTTTAAAACACTTTTTCTGTTAGGAATTATCCAGAGAAAAATAGATGAAGCAGAGAAATTGTCAAGACAATAATCTTGTTTGCTGCCTGATCCCGGTCAATGATAAATTTTTAAATACCTAGTCTTTTACATTTTCCCAACTCTCGGAGTGATCCCCGATGTTAAAAAATCTCTTTGGTGGCAAAAAATCTGACTTTTACCTAGAACTAAAAGAAACCGATGGTGAACAACAAGCAACAGCAACCACGGCAGTAGTCGCACCTGTGGTGGAAGCGCCCGCACCTGCTGTGGAGTCTGCTGCCGCCCCTGTAGCCGAGAAAAAAACCCAAAAAACTTCTATTAAGAAAGAAAAACAAGTAAAAGAAACTCCCACCGCTCCTGTGAGCGCACCAGCGCCCGTAGCCGCTACTAACGGCAAAGTAGAGCCGCAAGAAGTGGAATTTGCGACAAAATACTTGATTACTCCCAGTATGTCTCGCCGTCGCCCCGGTCCAAGTTTGAATGGTTTCAAAGACATGGCACGCAAGGCGAAACTACCTGCTAACCGCGGCTAAATCCCCCCGGATTGCTTTCTCAACAAAAAAAAAGGAGAGCTTTCTTTGACTCTCCTTTTTCATCAGGGTGCATCTACTGACTCAAGTGTAGCAGAGAGTTTTTTTGAGGTTGGTTATTTAGGTTACTGCCCAGAGTATTTTGGGGATAATTATTACCTTTCTTTTTGGGCAATTTTTAAAACCTAGGACTAGACCGAACTGATCAAAGCGGTGATCACCACTATCCCGATCTGTTTCCGGTTTTTCAATTCTCCGACTTTTTCGGCGAGATCGGTGGTTTTCCCCGCCGCGTTCGCCATAACTTTAACTCGAGCTGCTTGCAGCTTAAACCCTCTATCTTTCCGTCTAGGGTTTAGATATCGCCTTTAATTTCCGACTGCCCTAACTCTAAATTCTTCTGTCCGTTTTCCAAGGTAATTAGTCGGTTTTTGATCGCCTTCTGTCCGTTGGCAATATTAATATGCTCGTTTAATCCCCTCTCCTAAGAATGATCAGGAGTGGCAAAATAAAAATCTGCTCCTAGTTTCTGACTCAACTCTTGATGTCCACAAAATTCTTTGACCTTGTCACAAGTAAAGGTTTTTCTTTTGTCAGGAGTAATCGGTCATTTATTTTGATTGGGGCTGCTAATTGGGCAGCCGATAAGAACTCTTGATCGCTGATAATCAGGATTATTTCCTAACTTTTAACTGCCGACATCTGCCGCATTTCTAGATACACTAATAAAGCGTTAATATCGGCGGGATTGACTCCGCCAATTCGC
>NZ_JADEVX010000115.1:0-14446 GCF_015207925.1 Microcystis sp. LEGE 00066
TCGCTCCATACCCCTTTTAATGCTATATATTCTCATTAACCCTTTTAACCTTTGAATTAATTTTAGTTATTATGTACTACTTTAATGGCTTTTTTGATCTGTGACAGTTGAGGGTGCGGAATGTGGGATACAAACAAATTTTAGCCCGGGGATTCTTTCCCAATTAATCTCATTCCGAGATTTCGATCGAACTCACCGCTCTTTGCCAACGTTTTTTCCAGTGGCTAGTCGGTTCTAAGTCAGAGAGAGCCTGTTCGCTGCGACGACGTTGTATAATCACTTCGGCTGGGTCGGTTAAAGTCTCGTCTCGATAGGGAATAGCGGCCTTAGTTTGCAGATGTTCCCTTTCCTGTGCTGATAGAGATGGGGGTAAGGACAAAAAACTGGCTATTGTCCCCGGCGAGCGCCGACCGACGCTATCGGTGGCTCCAATCTGCAATCCTGCTAATTGTAAAGCCCTTCGCACCGAGGCAGCACAGGAATAGGTGACTAAATAACCCGTCGGACTCAGGCATTTGGCCACTAAAGCTAAAAACTCCACCGTCCACAGTTGCGGACATTTACTCGGGGAAAAGGGATCGAGAAAAATTGCCTCCGCTTGAAAACCCGCCTCAATCACCTTGGTTATCGTCTGTCGCGCATCCCCGATTAACAGTTTAGCGGTGAGATTAGGCAAGTCCAGCCGGTGATTATGGGCAAAATCACTTAAATATTTGGGAATTGGTTGACTCCAACTATTTAAGAGATTCTCTCTAATAGCTGCTAGGGGAACCATTCGATCGCTTTCTAACGCTAATAATTCTACCCGACAATCCCCCCTAACTCGCCAAATGGCCGCCAAGGCTGCGGCGGCATTATACCCTAAGCCGTAACAAATGTCAAGAACTTTCAGATTATTGCTCTGGTCTGCTTTTGCTGCCAGACGACTGGAGAGGATAAATTTTTTCTCGGCTTCTTCCCTTGCCCCGGAGGTAGAATGATAACATTCGCCGAATTCGGTCGAAAAAAAGGTATAAGAACCATCCTCAGTGACTTTTTGCGGGTAAGCTTCGGGGGAGACAAGCATGGTGATGAAGAATGTCTTTGAGGTGAATATCGGTTTCCAGTAGGCAAGCGTGACCACTATGGGGCAGAATTGTTAATTTTGCGGCGGGTAACTGCTGAATTAGGCGTTTAGCCTCCGCTACCGATGGTAAGAGTCGATCTCCTTGACTGGCTATCACTAACACCTCCAATTGCAGACTTTTTAACTCACTGGCACTAACCTGAAACCGTTGTAACTGGGATAAACGCCAGCTAATCGTCTTCGGTGGGACATATTGCATGGCTTTGAGGAGAGAGCGGCGATCTTCCCGGGATATTCGACCCAGAGCGGCCAGAAAGGGTAAAATAGTTAGTGCCGAGCTGCTATGGATGAAATCGGGCATCATCTGGGTGATACCGATTCCCAAGCTTAAAAGAGGTCTTTGATTAAAAGAAGAAGCAGGGTTAATTAAAATCAGTTTTTTAAGCAATTTTGGTGATTTTGTCGCTATTTTCAAGGCTAAACAGCCACCAAAAGACTCACCGCAGAGATAGACTTTTCTCGATTGTCCCTTTAATTCCTGTGCCAATAAAGCAATCACGCAATCGCTTAATTCCTCCCAATCGCCGAGATATTGCGGGGAAATCGCCAAACAACGCAGATCGAAGTAAGGAGCAAGGTTTTTAATCTGACGATGGTATAGTTGGCCGCTGCCATCCATTCCGGGTAAAAATACAAACAGGGGATAATCGGGACGGGGATGACGGGGAATAATCCAACTGACAGGTTGTTCCATTGTGCGAGAAGCGTGATCGATGTTAAAAAAGTTTTTTCTGGTTATCTATTTTAAGGATAATTAATATTAGAGAGATTTGCCAATTTTAATAGTACGATTAACTCCCAACTTATGGATTGTTTCTCTCTGCTCGCCAACCCCTGATAACTGATAACTGATAACTGATAACTGATTAACTGAGCCAAATTTTTAGGCCGCCGCTAAATTAGCAGCCACGAAATCCCAATTAACTAACTTAGTTAAAAAGTCGCTGATGTAATCGGGACGACGATTTTGGTAGTCGAGATAATAAGCGTGTTCCCACACATCCATAGTTAAGAGGGGAACCTGTCCGACGGTTAAAGGATTGTCAGCGTTGCCGGTTTTGGTGACTTTGAGAGTGCCATTATCTAGAACCAACCAAGCCCAACCGCTACCGAATTGAGTCGCGCCGGCGGTTTTGAAAGCTTCGACAAACTTCTCAAAACTGCCGAAATCTGCGTTAATTTTAGCGGCTAAAGCACCGGTAGGCGCACCGCCACCACCCGGTTTCATGCAGTCCCAATAAAAACTATGATTCCATGCTTGGGCGGCATTGTTGAAAACCCCAGCTTTAGAAGCATCACCAGCAACCTTAACGATAACTTCTTCTAAAGAGAGAGCATCGAGTTCCGTATCTTTGACCAAACCGTTATAGTTATTGACATAAGCGGCGTGGTGCTTGTCGTGGTGGAATTCTAGAGTACTTTTGGTGATGCAAGGCTCTAAGGCAGTGTAATCGTAGGGTAAAGGGGGAAGTGTGTAAGCCATCTGTTGTTCTTTATATCCTCTCTTGAGAGCTTGTTTAAGGTAGTGTTGATAAAACTTTACATCCTTGATCATAGCACCGAAGGAGACTTGATCAGTGATCACTAATCGATCAGCTTTTTTCTCCCTTCTCCCCCCTCCCTTCTCCCTGATAGGTGTAGGTTTATTATAAAGAGGTGAGCAGTCACATACTCAAGGTGAGAACATCAAGCTAGAGATTTAGAGGAGCATCGTGAAAGGCAATGCCGAAAAACAAATATCTCAAGCAGTGGTCGTGCATAGTTTCAGAGCATCTCAAGACTGAGACAATGGATACTACTCTCTCACAGTGGCCGTTCTTTTCCACGTCTTTAGGGAGTCCGGCTCGGTTTTTTTCGCCGCAGTGACAGCAATTCTCAGTTTTAGAGCAAGCCTTTTAGGGATTTAAAGAACATTTTAAAGGGGGATTTTTGGGGCAACTTTGGGTGTACTATCACCTCAAAAGCCTGAAGACTCGTGAAATGAAATTCGCCATCCCATTGAATTTTACCCCGTATTATGCGAACTAACTCCCAAAAGCCTTGCTACAGGGCAAATTGAGAATTGCTGCCCTATGTGTTTATTTCTATCCCACATTCCGCACCCTAAGTGTCACAACGTCTCAAAAGAGGAAGGGGCGTGAGTCAAAATACTTATCTAGAGGAGTTAGTTGGCGCCAAGCTGCCGGCAACTAAGCCGAAAATTTCAGGGTTCCCCCAGTAATTCTCAATAAGCACTGTTTATTGAGAATTACTGGGCAATCAGACTTAACATCTAGGGGGAGATGTTCCAGTTGCTCGCTTTGTTTTGTCACCCCTTGAAGTCAATCCATCTGGTCAAGATAAGAGATAATATTCCTGGCAAGGTTTGGGAAAAAATCTCAAAATGTTGCGCCTCTCATCCGTTAAGTTACTAATCTTTTGATTGTCTTGAATAGGTCGGAGATGAATCCCTTGAAAGTTCTGAAATATCCAGCGTAATGTTGGTCGGTCAGTTAACTTACCCAACTGATTTTTCAGTCCCGTTTCCTGCTGTTTTAAATTCAGACGAAGTTGTCTTTGACCAATAGTATAAACCAGTAGGCACAAGCCCATGAGCATGGCCATGACCTCGATTCTGTGGGGAGATTTGAGAAAGACACTGTCGGCAAAAAAGCCGGGGTCTTTGAGAAAAGAAAATCCTCTTTCCAGAGCTTGTTGCCCTTTATATTTTTTGAGTATATCCTCACTGCTTAATCGTTTTTTCTCCAAATCGTTAGTTGCTAAAACGAATCGTCCTGCTCGTTTCTTTAGCCTCTCAATCGCGGACAAATTCAACTCTAATTCGGCTTGAACTTGATAGCTTTGAGAGGATAAACCTTCTTTTGATTTAAGTTTTGAACCCTGGGACTCAGGCGGAATGAGATTGACTTTAATCTCCGTTAACTGATGATATTTTAAGGAGTCAGATAATCCCTTGACTATCGCCAACGCCACCGCTCTATTCTCAAATTCTCTTCGGGATAGTTGCCGGATTTTTTCTTGGGCAGAATTCTTTTCTTGCTCGATTTTTTTTTCTCTAATTTTTTCAAGTCTGATTCTTGTCTAGCTTGACTTTCAACTAGCAACCATCTTTGTTCTATCCCCCCATAGTTAGAGCTTGTTTCCCGCCAGGAATAACCCGGTATTTCTGAATCGACTAACTTTTGAGCCTCTTTAATGCTGAAGGGGACTCGAGACAACCAACGCATTTCTCTCATTAGTTTTAAATTCTCTTTGCTATAGAGTGCGCTATCGCCGACTATTAAACCATCCTGCATATCTTCTGAATACAAAATATTTGCACCAGAAAATGAAGCGCAAGCAATCACCAAACTATCCCAAAATGATAGATTATATTGAGTTCTCAGATTAGATGCAGATTCAAAAATATCAAGATTAAATGAGATAACTTGATATTTTCTATAAAAGGAAACAATTAATTTAAACAGTTGTTTTTCATCAAGCTTATGCTTTTTAAGTAAATTACAAGAAACCTCATTAATTATTTGGGTACTGATAATGATGGACTTTTCTTTAATTAATTGTTTCGCTAATATTCTTTTAGTTTCTTCTTTTTTATCAGTAGAAAAAGCATAAAGCCAAATATTAGAATCAACAAAACAACTATGATTTTTAAGTTCTGTCATAAATTTCTTCTCGTTTCATAAATTCTAAATCATCAACCTCTATAGGATTTTCCAACAGGTATTCAATTATATCAATTTCAGTTTCACTTTTACTGAGTTGATTTTGAGTTTTAAATGCGGCAATAAGTAACTGTATCTGCTGAATTTGTTCAGGTTTAAGTCCAGTTACATTAATATTTTTAATCATGGCTACCCCAGAATGATTTTTACTTTAATTATACCAATTATACCCTCTCACAATAATGCTCTTCCTTTTTTACATCTTTGACCAAAATTATCGGTGTTTATGAAGAGTTACTATAGCCTAGCCTTTGAATTATAACAAAGAGACGCAAACTCCGTCACTTACGTCCCCAATTCATCATCAATCAAAGTTTACCGCTTGGATAACCGAGAAATAACCCGTTTAAAGTCATATCCCCCCGTAAGGAAAACTAGCTCGACTTTTTTAACAATTGTCGGCAAAATTTTGCTTGCTTTTTTCACGGCTTTTTGAGATGATATTTTTATAAGACTTTATATAAAATCGAGTGGTGGCAACCAAAAAAAATATAAACAGATTCCCATTATAAGAAAATTGTAACCGAAGCCAGCGCCCAGGTCAAGGGATCACTCCTTTTTTTTTGAGAAGTTTTCCAAGAAAAAAATCCAAGAGGCAGCCGGAGATATTCGGTTTTTCTTCACTTTTTGGGCGAAAAAAACCCTTTTAGGATGCCTATAATAGGAGATAGAAAGGGTTAAGAATTAAAAAAAAATGGCGGAGAGAGTCCAGAAAATCCTTGCCCAGTGGGGGATTGCCTCCCGAAGAAGGGCGGAGGAGATGATTGTGGCCAGACGAGTCAGACGGAATGGCAAAATCGTGCAGTTAGGAGAAAAAGCCGACCCGGAAAAAGATCACCTAGAGATAGACGGAAAAAAAATTGAACCGGCCAATCGTCCCAAAAGATTGTATATACTGGTCAACAAACCCATTGGCGTGGTTTCTACCTGTAAGGATCCACAAAACCGGCCGACGGTGATTGACCTTTTGCCCGACTCCCTCGCCAGCGAGACGGGGTTACATCCCGTAGGAAGGTTGGACATCAACACCACTGGGGCTTTACTCCTCACCAACGACGGTCAACTCACCCTCACCCTCACCCATCCCCGTTATCATTTGCCCAAAACCTATCGGGTTTGGCTAGATGGTGCGATTGATACACTTGCTCTCCAGCGTTGGCGAGAAGGTATCCTCTTAGAGGGAAAAAAAACCTTACCCGCACAGGTTGAGATACTCAAGCAAACCGACCAAAAAACCCTACTAGAAGTTATTTTAGTGGAGGGAAGAAATCGGCAGATTCGCTGTGTAGCTGAAGAATTAGGTTATCACGTCCTAAAACTTCATCGCAGTGCTATCGGTCCGATTCAACTAAACTCTGGTAATAATTCCCCCTTACCCTTGGGTCATTACCGTTTTTTAACCCTTGATGAACTGAAATATTTAAAAAACCAGATTAACTAAGCTGAAAGTCAGCCCCTAATAGCGATATGTTTCGCCTTCTCCAATCACAACTTGATCCCCAGCATAAACAACGAACCAAATTACTGGAAATCGGCGTTTATTTGCAAAAAAATCGCCTAGAACAGTCCCTTTCTCTCGAAGAAATTGCCCAGAAAACCTTGATCCCGCGCCATCGCCTAGAAGCCTTGGAAGGAGGCGATTTGGAGTCATTGCCCGAACCGATTTATATTCGTTGGTTAATCAAACAATTTGCCGATAGTCTGTCCCTGGATGGTGAGACGATTAGCCGACGTTTTCCCACCAAGGTAAATAACTTTTTCAGGGGAACAAAACCGTCTTTATCGCTGCCGAGTCTTCAAATTCGCCCGATTCATCTCTATTTTCTCTATTTAATCTTAGTTATTGGTTCCGTACAAACCCTATCCCACGTCCTGCAAAAATCGGTACTGCAATCGAATCGCTTACCGCCGCCTTCCTTGCCACAACAGCAAATTGTCCAACCGAAAAGCAACCCCCTTCAACCGGTAGCCAACAAAACCAGCAATAATCAGCAGCTGGTGGTGGAGGTAAAACTGGAAGATGACTGCTGGCTGCGGGTGGTGGTGGATGGCAAGACAGAATTTGAGGGTGTACTGCCCCAGGGAAGCCATCGCACTTGGCAAGCAAACCGAGAATTAACCGTGAGAGCGGGTAATGCCGGCGGGGTTTACGTTGCGGTTAATAATGCCAATGCTCAACAACTGGGGCAACCGGGCAAAGTCGGGGAAGTCACCTACCGAGCAAATTGAGCTAATTTATGCAAAAGGTCTTTTCACCCCTTGATCGCCTTCAGGGAGCGTTAATCGGGGCATATATCGGGGAATCCTTGCATAATCAGCCCCTAATGCCAGCCTTTAACTATGAGGCTACACCGAGGACGACCCTGCTTTTGCAAGCTCTGCAATCTCAGGAGGATTTGCCCATTGCGATCGCAGCTAGGCAGCAGTCGGAATCGGCGTTATTATTTGTGCTGTTGCCGGAGATTTTAACCTGGCCTGACCATGGGGAACGTTGGCAAGCTAGATTAAATTTTTGGCTGAAAAAGGGCTTAATTTCCGAGTTAACCCGACAAGAAGCGATAATTTGGGGAGAGGCAGTAGGTCTGTTATTAGAGGGAAAAAGGCCTTTAAATCAGTTAATCGGGCAATTACTAACTATTAACCCCAAGAATAAGCTATTAGAGCGGATTCAGTCAGCTTTAGGGCAGAATCATCCCTTAGAGTCCATTTTATCGGCGTGGGCGAAAGATATCTCACCTTTAGGAATTGCGATTGCAGCTTCTCTCTATACCTTTCTGCAAACGAGCGAGGATTTCGCCGTTAGCGTCCGTCGTGCCAATTCTAGTCCCTATCAACGGCAATTAACCAGCACTTTAGCGGGAATTTGGGCGGGATTGTACAACGGGATCGAGGGGATTCCCCTAGCTTGGCGGCAAAATTTGCCGAAAGAGCCAGTTAAACAGCAATTAATGGATAAAGCTGGGGAAATCTATCGAATTTCTTTGGGTATATCTCCTCATCTTGTTTTATCTCCCCATACTGCCGTCGCTTACGGGGGAACAATCCAACCCCGTCCTAGCTTAAAATTGGTCTCTCAAGATAAGTAGTCGTGCAAAATTAACTTCTTGGTTAGGATAGGCAAAAGGCAATAGGCAAAAGGCAATAGGGAGAATAAATAATCAGTTCTTAATAACCAGATTTAGTATTACTTAGGGTTTGCTGAATAAATCTAGAAACCTTGTTGGACAATATCTTTAGGCTTTTTTGACCTCAAAAATTGCTGGTTCTTCGAGTAATCGGGGGGAAATTGGCTCTCTTATTCTTTGTCTGATCAGTTTAACTTATAAGCGATCAATCTTTGTGTCCTTTGTGTCTTTGTGGTTCGTTCCACACCCCACCAACAAACTTTTTCAGCAAACCCTACTTAGTTTGAAAGATATTTTGTACCATTTTTTTATCTAAACCTGCGGCAATTTTATCTAATTCTGCTATTTCCCCACAGTCTAAACTCCATCCTAAAGCGCCTAAATTATCCTCAGCTTGCCGAACATTTTTAGCTCCGGGGATAGGAATTGTTCCCTTACAGATACACCAATTTAAGGCAACTTGACTAATAGTTTTATTTTTAGCTTGGGCGATAATTTCTAGGCAACTCATCAGAGGCGAAATAGCGGGAATTAATTGACCAAAAAGGAAGCGACGTAATCCAGGGGGTAAGTTTTTATTATCTCGATATTTCCCCGTTAATAACCCCAAAGCTAAGGGACTATAGGCAATAATTTTAATACCCAATTGATCACATAGTTCCTTTAATCCTAAGTCAGTGAGAGGATAGGTAGAAAGGAGAGAATACTGTACCTGTAAACTGGTGATAGGAATGCCGCGACTGGCAAACTTTTGATAGGCAGACTTCAATCTTTTCGGTCCAAAATTGGATAAACCCACCCCTTTAACTAACCCCTTTTCCAGACAATCCCCCAATCCGTCTAATAATCTTCCCTCCTGCCATGGCGCATAATTGCCGGTTGACCAGTGCATTTGCACTAAATCCACCGGGCGACCCAATCTGGTTGCCGAAGCTTGACAAGCTTTCACCATGGCATGACGGGTTAAACGCCAAGGATAAGGGGCGAGTTTGGTGGCAATACGGATATGATCAGCGTTATAACCGCTATATTCCCCCGTAAAGCGTCCTAATAGCTTCTCACTCTGTCCGTTGAGTTTGCCTGTGCCGTAGGAGTCTCCCGTATCAAATAGGGTGACACCCCGCTCGACGCAGAGATTAAAAACCGCTTGTAACTGGCTATCCATACTCTCATCATAACCCCAGAGAAGACGATTTCCCCAGGCCCAAGTACCGCAGCCCATGGGGGGAAGGGATAGAGTTTGATGTGTGACTGTCAAGGGATTCATGGGTTAGTTTCTCTGGGTTTTTTCTCAAGCTTTCAGCAAGATATTTTATACTAAATCTGGTTATTAAAGACTGATTATTTATTCGCCTTTTTGCATGAGTGCATGAGTAGAAAACGGGTTTCTCCGAGAAACCCGTTTTCTGTATTAAATCGACTTGGGTTTTTGTTTAACAAATAATCCCCGGAACCAATAGTAAAAACTATCGATATAAGTAAAGATTACCGGCACAACCACCAAAGTTAATAGGGTGGAAGTGGTAAAACCACCAATAACAGCAATTGCCATCGGTGCGCGGATTTCCCCATCTGCACCTAAAGCTAAAGCAATCGGTAACATCCCGGCAATTGTGGAAACGGAGGTCATAATAATTGGTCGTAAACGAGAGACTCCCGAATCAATCACCGCCTTAAATTGTGGTTTCCCTTCCTGAAGACCACTCAGGGCAAAATCTACTAACAGAATTGCATTTTTAGTGACTAATCCCATCAGTAAAACTATACCAATTAAAGCGTATAAACCTAACTCTTTTTGGGTAATTAAAAGAGCGATTAAAGTGCCACCAATCGATAAGGGAAGGGAAGTTAAAATCGCTAGGGGATAGAGAAAATTGTTATACAACAATACCAGAATCCCATAGATCGAAATAATTGCTAAACTTAACGCTCCCAAAAAACGAGCGAAGATATCGCGCATAATACGAGCATCCCCAAAGGGTTCTTCTGTCACCTCTGGGGGTAGGTTTTTCATGATTGGTAAAGCGCGAATTTGTGTCACCGCACTTCCCAAAGAAACTCCCTCTAAATTAGCTCCAATATTAACCTGACGTTGACGGTTAAAGCGTTGAATTTCCGCAGGTCCACTACCTAAGCTAATTGTCGCCACCGAGTTAAGCGGTACTAACGTCCCATTACTGCTAGGAACGCGCAAATTTTGCAGAGTTTCTATCTCGCTGCGTCCATCATTGGCAATTTTCACCCGGATGGGAATTTGTCGGTCAGCAAGGTTAAATTTAGCTAAATTAAACTCATTATCGCCGATTAAAGCTAAAGATGCAGTACGGGCGATCGCTCTGACTGAGACTCCCTGATCGGCAGCCCGGACTGGATCTGGTTGAATAATAATCTCCGGTTTAACTAAACTTACCCCGGAACTTACCTCGACAAAACCGGGTAAAGCCCGCATTTCTCGCTCTAATTTTTGGGCAGTTTGGGTTAAAATATCGCCATTTTCACTTTTTAGGACAATAGCCACATCCTTAGTGCTTCCTGCTCCCCCCTGCGCTCGAAAAGTCACTCTTGCCCCCGGTATCTTCTGGAAATCCCGACGGGTTTGTTCCTCAAATTGCCGTTGAGTTAGCGATCGCTGTTCCTTAGGCACTAAATTAACATATATTAACCCAGTATTTACCCGCCCCGAATCTCCCGGAATAGCCAAAACATTAGCGACGGCGGGATTTTTTTGCAGTAAACTATTCACCTGATTGGCCACGGCAACAGTATCATTCAAAGTCGCACCGGGAGGCAATTCTAGGCTTATGGTACTTAATCCAGTATCCCCGGAACTAAATAACCCTTTTGGAATTAAGGGAACTAACTGTAAACTACCGATAAAAAAGGCCAAAGCCGCCAATAAAGTCAGGATTCGATGACGTAAAGCCCAAGTTAACAAACTTTTGTAGGGACGAAAACGGGGGCGCGAGGAGGGATTATTATCACCAGTTTTGAGCTTTTTCGGCTGTAGAATATAGGCACTTAACATCGGGGTGACGGTGACAGCGATCAAACTGGAAAACAAGGTAGAAACCGCCACCGTAACGCCGAAAGGTTGAAAGAATTGCCCCGGCACACCGCCCATAAAAGCAACTGGCAGGAATACCGCAATAATTGCCGCCGCACTGGCTAAAACGGCTAATCCAATCTCTTTTGAGGCATCAAAGGCCGCTTGCAGGGGTTTTTTACCAATAGCTAAATGTTGATCGATGTCCTCCACCATACACACCGCATCATCGACAAGATTACCCAAAGCTAAAGCTAACGCCAGTAGGGTCATACCGTTAAGGGTATAATTTAGGGTCTGCATCACCCAAAAAGTCGGGAAAATCGACAAAGGCAGGGCTAAACCCGTGATAATCGTGGCGCGCCAATTGCCTAAAAATAGACCCACCGTGATCACCGTCATCAGACAACCAATCAGGAGATCGCTAAGAAGGCTTTCGTAACTATCACGAATTGAGTCGGCACGGGTAAAAATTAATTGAAATTTAATATCTTCGGGCAGTTTTTTCTTTAAATTCTCGATTTCTTGACGCACTGCTGTTTCTACCGTCACCAAAGTGCTGCCAGTCCCCCTTAAAATCGAAAAACCCACCACTGGCTGCCCATCTAAGAGGGCCATTTGTCGAGGATCACTGGAACTATCGCTAACTGTCCCTAAATTGTTTAAGGTGACCGTATCACCGTTAGGTAAAGAGATTTGATAATTCCTTAAATCTTCGATCGTTTCAGCGCTGCCCAGGGTGCGGACAGTTTGTTCACTACCACCGATTTCCGATCGCCCCCCGGGTAAATTAATATTAAAACTGCGAATTTGGTCATTAACTGCCGTGGCCGTGATAGCGTAGGCGATCAGACGACTGGGATCTAAATCTACTCGCACTTCTCGATCGACTCCCCCAACGCGATCGACTCGTGCTACCCCCGGCACTCCCGTCAAAGCGCGGCCAATTTGACGATCAACTAGATCACTTAATTCGGCGATCGATCTTTTCGGGGAGGAGATGGTATAGTTCATCACCGCACCCCCGGCAAATTCTAAACGTTGGACAATTGGATCATTAGTATCTTGGGGTAAATCCTGCCGAATTTGTGCTATGGCATTGCGTACATCATTGGTAGCGCGATCGCTGTTAGTGCCGAGGATAAAGTTAACGGTGGTGGTGCTGCTGCCTTCGTTAACGGTAGAAGTAATTTGATCGATATTACCCAAAGCAGCCACCGCATCCTCGACTTTTTTGGTGACTTGGGTTTCCAATTCCTCAGGACCGGCGCCGGGTTGATTAACGGTGATAATCACGGCCGGAATGTCAATATTAGGAGAGCGATCGATCCCTAATCCTAGAAAGGCAATGTATCCCATTAGGGCCATAACCAGGGAGATCAGGATCGTGGGAATGGGGTTTTTGATAGACCAATTAGAAATATTAAAAGCCATAATTTCAGTTATCAGTTATCAGTTATCAGTTATCAGTGGGTAAGTTATCAGTTACCAGATGTGAGTTTTCAGTTACCGGTTATCAGTTATCAGTTATCAGATTTGAGTTTTAAGTTTTAAGTTTTGAGTGAGCAGTATGTATTAAGTGAGCCTGATCAAATGGCAGTTTGCTACTGTCTTTTCACCGATCACTGATTACTGATTACTGATTACTGATCACTGATTACTGATCACTGATTGCTGTAATTTTGTCGCCATCACCGAGATAGGCTGCCCCTTTGACCACAATGCGATCGCCCGCTTGTAAACCGGTGAGAATTTCCACGCGGTTATTCGGCATAATTTGACCTAATTGCACAGTTTTGGCGGTAACGGTGTTATCAGGTCCCACTAAATAAACTAGAGCTTGATTATCTTTTTGGGGTAAAACTGCGGTCATGGGGACGGTTAAACTATTGCTAGTATTCGTCACGATCGCACCTCGTAAAAACATCCCCGGTTTTAATCCTGTATTGTCGGTTAAATCGACTTTAACCGTTGCTTGACGGGATGCCTCATCGACGATGGGATTAATTTCGCGCACCTGTCCCGATAATTTTAAACTGCTGTTAGCATCGGAAGTGATAGTAACGGGCGCTCCGACGCGGATTAAGGGCAATTGATTCTCAGGAACCCGTAATCTTAGCTCTAAACGCCCATTTTCGATGATTTTAAAGAGAGCATTTTGACCGTTGGTGGTGTCCCCGATGCGAGCATTTCTTTCGGCAATTTTGCCACTAACCGGAGAAATCAGGCGCGTCTCGTTTAATTGGGCTTTAACAATGGCTAAACGGCTTTGAGCTTCCGTTAATTGGGCTGTAGCTTGGGCAATCACTTCGGGACGATTGCCCGCTTGTAATTGCGCTAGTTGCTGCTCTGCTTCTCCTAAACGGGATTGGGTCTGTTGTACGATCGCCGCTTTGTTTCTTTCTTCATTGAGGACCTCATCGAGACGATCCCGGGCGATCGCTCCTTCCGCTTCTAAACTTTGGTTTCTCTGGACGCGTTTTTTAGCCAAATCCCAATCCGATTGAGCTTGACTAATTTCAGCCTTTATGCGTTGAATAGTTTGTTTAGCTCTAGCGATCTCCTCTTTACGGCTACCCGCTTGCAATTCTGCCAAACGCGATCGCGACTGGGCGACATTTGCCTGTGCTTGGGTTAATTGCGCTTGTAGGACGGTATCATCGAGACGAGCGAGAATTTGACCTTGACTGACGATATCACCCTCATCGACAAAGATTTCTTTGATTTGTAGTCCTGTCGCTTGGGAAAGAATCGGGATTAATTCGTAGGCTGCCACGCTTCCAGTCGCTTTCAGGGTGCGGGCCACGGCAGTGGATTCTACCCTAGTGGTGGTTACTGTTTGTGCTGGTGCCTCATTTTTTGCCGCTACGGGCTGAGTATTGGGGTTTTGGGCTGTTTGGGGTCGATTAGCGAAACGAGTCGCCCCTAGGGTCAATAAAACCCCCAATCCCACACCGATAAATAAACCCTTTCCTCCCGATAGCCAAGAGTTGGTTTTTGTCGGTTTTGGCGAGTATTCGGTTTCTTTTGGCTCAATTTCGGGATTAAATGCGATAACTTCGGGAACTAGCGAATTATCGGCTGAATGCTGGTTATTTTCTAGGGTATCTGGCCGCACGATCTGCCCTCTCGGTAGATTTTGGATAAAATGTTAAGTTTTGTATCCATTTATAATCTAACGGAAAAAGGTCACGGGTGGGGAAAGTGAGAAAGTGGACTTGCTGTGAAAATCTAAAATTATCGTGGTTGGTGAGGATTCAGGAGACAGGAGAATTAAGAATGAGTAATAATCAATTAAATCCCACATTCCGCACCCTCAACTGTCACAGATCAAAAAAGCCATTAAAGTAGTACATAATAACTAAAATTAATTCAAAGGTTAAAAGGGTTAATGAGAATATATAGCATTAAAAGGGGTATGGAGCGA